>RXJP01000008.1 GCA_003963315.1 Rhodocyclaceae bacterium
CCCAGGCTACCAAACAGGTTCGATATCCCGTCCAGCGATCCATTATCTTCAGCTCGTAAGTGCCTACACCTATCGGCTGTTCCAGTTTTTAAAGAGCGAAGAAACGATTGATTTCTGCTTCGTTTCTTTGTCTGCGTCATCAGCAGAGGAGCGAGATTATAGGGGCGCTTTTTTTTCTTGTAAACATCTTTTTGGATTCTCATCGAGATATTTTTCCAGCGCCCGCTGATGCCGCTCCGCCACTTCCAAGCGTAGCTCTTTCGGATCAATCACTTCCACATCAGCGCCGTACTTGAGGATATCCATAATGAGCTCCCTGGAGTCCGCGTAGGGAAGCTCGATTAAGTAGCTGCCATCATCCAGAAACCGGGTTTTCTGCCGGGGATGCCATCGTTCCGAGGAAATCCAGCGGGCCCGTTCGGGTGAAAATTTCAGCTTCGCCCATCGCACCTTCTTGCCCGAGAAGATACCGTACCCAGATCCAAGCACCGCATCCAGTGTGCTCTCGGGTACGTTCTTGACGGTGCTATCCACAATCTCCGTCCGTCGAATGCCGTCTATGGCGAAACTGCGCAGTTCATTCCGCAAATGGCACCAAGCATCCAGGTACCAGTTCTCCCGGTAATGAACCAAGCGCTGAGGGGACACCTCCCGCTCGGTCAGCGCATTCCGTCCACGGGCGAAGTAGCTGATGAGCAAACGCTTACGCCGCAGCAGCGCTGAGGCCACCACGGCGAAGTGATCGAGAATCATGGCGCGCCCGCCCATGCCAAGAATGCGTATCCGTTTCTGGATTTCCGTCATCTCCCCATCGCCACTGTCCAGCAAGGATTGGAGCCGCAATTGTAAGGGTTTGACGTGGGGCGACAGCAACCCTCCACTATCGATGCCGGACAGCAAATGCTGCATGGTCAAGAGGGCATGGATCTCAGCAGGACTGAACCAGAGGCCGGGCAGCTCGTACTGGGCGGCGCCCTTCTGCGGCTGCTCGAGGCGATAGCCGCCCAGGTCACGGTCCCATACGATGGGGGCGTGCAGGCGGTTACGCATGTATTCCAGATCGCGCTTGACGGTGGCCCGGGATACGCCCAGGCGCTCCTCCAGCATGGAGAAGGGCACCACCTTCTGCTCGCTCAGCAGCTGGTCAATCTTGTAGAAGCGCTCCGTGCGGTCCATGGCGCGGTGCGCTACCTTTCAGCCGAGGCCGTGGGCCAGATCGGCGTAAATGTCGTCCACGGACTCCAGACCCACTGCGATGCGCAGCAGCCCTTCACGGATGCCGGCGGCCTCCCGGGCCTCCGGGCTGATGCGGCCATGGGTGGTGGTGGCCGGATGGGTGATAGTGGTCTTGGTGTCGCCCAGATTGGCGGTAATGGAAAGCATGCGGCAACCATCCACCACCGCCCAGGCACGTTCCCGCCCCCCCTTGACCTCAAAGGAAACGATGGCGCCGCCGCTGGACTGCTGGCGCATCGCCAACGCATGCTGGGGATGGGAAGGCAAACCAGGATAGAAGACACGCTCCACCATGGGATGCGCTTCCAGTCGCCGCGCCAGATCAAGGGCGTTAGCCGATTGGGCATCCATGCGCAGCTTCAGGGTTTCCAAACCCTTTAGGATCACCCAGGCATTGAAGGGCGACAGCGTTGGCCCGGCGGTGCGGAGAAACTTGAACACTTCCTCGGTATGCACTTTGGGACCGCATACCGCACCTCCCAGCACCCGCCCCTGCCCATCCAGATATTTGGTGGCGGAATGGATAACGATATCGGCCCCCAATTCCAACGGCTTTTGCAGTGCCGGAGAGCAGAAACAGTTATCCACCACCAAGAGAGCGCCTCCCTTGTGGGCGACCTCGGCCACCGCGGCGATATCCACCACTTCGGTCAGCGGGTTGGAGGGGCTTTCGATGAAAACCAGCCGGGTGGTCGGACGCAGGGCGGCGCGATAGGCTTCCACGTCCGTAGCAGGAACAAAGGTCGTTTCAATACCGAAACGGCTCAGGATATTGCCGAACAACTGCTGGGTCGAACCGAAGATGCTCTGGGAAGAAACGATATGGTCTCCCGCCTTGAGCAGCGCCATGCAGGTGGACAAGATGGCCGACATGCCGCTGGCCGTCGCAACGCAGGCCTCCGCTCCCTCAAGCGCCGCCAGCCGGGTTTGCATGGTGGTCACGGTAGGATTGGTGAAGCGGGCGTAAACATTGCCTTCTTCCGCGCCCGAAAACCGTGCGGCAGCCTGGGCGGCGCTGTTGAAGACGAAACTGGAAGTCAGATAGAGGGCTTCGGAATGTTCACCGAACTGGCTGCGCTCCTGCCCAGCCCGCACGGCCAGGGTGTCGAAATCGTATTCGTCCATGTCAGGACTCCGCCGGCACCAAATTCAGATCCAACTGTCCGCCTTCGCTGTCATCACCGCCTGCCACCGGTACAGAGCGGGCAAGCTCCATCCCTTCCAGGTACGCCGACGTCACATCGCCGGTGATGTAGTGGCCATCGAAGCAGGATGTTTCGAAGTGGGTCAAAGCCGGATTGAGCATCCGTACCGCCTCCTTCAAGGCATCGATATCTTGATAAACCAAAGCATCGGCACCGATTTCGCGACAGATTTCCTCATCGTTGCGGAAGGCAGCGATCAATTCGCTGCGGGTCGGCATGTCAATGCCGTACACGTTGGCGTGGCGTACTGGGGGAGAGGCCGAGGCGAAATAGACTTTCTTCGCGCCCGCCTCCCGGGCCATCATGATGATCTCCCGGCTGGTGGTACCGCGCACGATGGAGTCGTCCACCAGCATCACGTTCTTGCCCTTGAATTCCTGGCTGATGGCATTCAGTTTCTGCCTCACCGACTTCCGCCGCGTCGCTTGGCCGGGCATGATGAAGGTGCGGCCGATATAGCGATTCTTCACAAACCCTTCGCGATAAGGCACATCCAGCCGATAGGCCAGTTCCATGGCCGAAGGACGGGAGGAGTCGGGAATCGGGATCACCGCATCGATTTCCAGATGGGGCATGGTGTGGCGAATCTTGTCCGCCAGGAATTCGCCCATTTTGACGCGGGTTTCATACACCGAAACGCCGTCCATCAGGGAGTCGGGGCGGGCAAGATAGACATATTCAAACATGCAGGGCGCATGGGTCGTCCGCTCCGCGCACTGGCGGCTGACGAAATGGCCTTGGGTATCGATCAGCACCGCCTCACCCGGCTCCACATCGCGCAGCATGCGGAACCCCAGGGTATCCAGGGCAACGCTTTCGGAAGACACCAGGTACTCCGGGCCCTGGGGCGTGTCATTGCGCCCGATCACCAAGGGACGAATGCCGAAGGGATCGCGGAAAGCCAACAAACCGTAGCCGGCGATCATGGTCACCACCGCATAGGCGCCTTTGACCCGTTTATGCACACCGGCCACCGCCTTGAAAATGGTATCCGGGTCCAACTGATAACGGTTCTGGGAAGCGGCCTGGAGCTCGTGGGCCAGCACATTGAGCAACACCTCCGAATCGGAGTTGGTGTTCATGTGGCGCAGATCCTGGAGGAACATGTCCCGCTTGAGCTGGTCGGCATTGGTCAGGTTGCCGTTGTGGGCCAGCATCAGACCGAAGGGGGAATTCACATAGAACGGCTGCGCCTCGGCGGCGTTGTAGGCTGAGCCGGCAGTGGGGTAGCGGCAATGGCCGATGCCCCAATTGCCCACCAGGTTGCGCATGTTGCGGGTGCGGAACACATCCCGCACCAAACCAGGCCCCTTGTGCATGTGAAAGCGGCCGCCTTCCGCCGTGGCGATACCGGCGGCATCCTGTCCCCGGTGTTGCAGGACCTGCAAGCCGTCATACAGCAGCTGATTGACCGGCGTGGTTGCAACAACCCCAAGAATCCCGCACATAACAACCTCTATCGATAACGAATTCGTTTTGCCACATCCGCCGGCAACCATGGCTTGCCTGCCAACACTGCCGTTTCCAGCGGCGGCGCCAGCATGGCATCGTGCCACCAGGCCTCCTTGGGCAGGGAAGTCATTCCCCCGGCCAACACGCCGGCCAGCGCTACAGCCAACCCGCGCAATATCCCGAACACGGCCCCCAGCATGCGGTCGATCAAGCCCAACCCCACCGCCCGCAACAATTCCCTCAACAGCAAACGGACCAGCGCCACCACCACCAGCACCGCGACAAATACGGCGACAAACCCGGCGCCCTGGCGCAGCAGGGGGTCGGCAATCACGCCCCCCAACCAACCTGCGACCGTCGCCCCCATCATCCGGGCAGCGAAGAAGGCCAGTACCCAGGCGGCCAACGCCAGCAACTCGCTGACCACGCCGCGCCACAAACCCAACAACACCGAGGCGCCGATGATGCCCAGCACCACATAATCAAACAGCGTCACTTAAAAATCCGGGCCTATTTCGGTGCGACGGGTCCACCCACGCCAATGATCTTGATCCTGGCCTGGGCTTTTTCAGCAGCTTCCTTGGACGGAAAAGGGCCCGCCCGCACCCGGGTCTTGGCACCATCTGGAGCATCGAGTTTTTCCGTATAAGCCGGTACGCCGATTTCTTTCAGCTTGGACAGCAGCAGCTTCACGTTGCCCTGGTTCTGGTAGGCCCCGAGCTGCACTACCCACTGACCGCCGGAGGCTGCGGCACTTTTGCCTTCCAGAGCAGCGGTGGCACGGGCTTCCTCAGCTTTTTTAGGGGTTTTGTCGACGGCCTTCTCGGCGGGTTTCTCGGCTTTACTCTTGTCCGCGCCCTTGACTTCAGGCTTGGGGACAGACTTCTCGCCTTCCGCCTTGGCGACAGGCTTGGCTTCCGCCTTCGGCTCAGCAGGCGCTTCCGGCTTGGCAGCAGGCGCGGCGGAGACGGCAGGGGCCGGCGCAGGAGTCGTTTCCGGAGCGGACTCCGCCACCGGCGGCAGCGGCGTGGCCTTGGGCTTGCCAGAAATCACCTTGGCTGCCAGCCCCTCGCCATCCTGGCTGGGAATGCGGACCTGGATGTCCTGGGCGGCAGGCTTGGGCTCGTGATCCATGACAATGGGGAGCACGATGACTGCCAGCAGGGCAAGCGCAGCAGCCCCCACCAACCGGCGGCGTGCCCGCTTCCTCAAATCCAACTGGTCTTCAGCAGCGTCGTTAGTGGCCATGGTCTCAGGCGTCGCGCCCGAGGGCGCTGATCACATCGGCAACGGTCAGGAATGATCCGAAGGCCGCGATTCTATCACCTTCCCCCGCCTGCTCCCGGGCGTACGCCAGCGCCGCGGCAGGATTGTCGAAACAGACATGGGGGCCGGGAATGCCGGCGGACTCCAGCACCGCCGCCAGCTCTGCCGCTGTGGCGCCCCGCGGCCCAGGCAAGGTGCAGGGCAACCAGCGAGTGACGCGGCTCTTCAGGGCCGCCGCCACTGCGGCCATATCCTTGTCCCGCAGCATGCCGAACACGGCGTAGGTCTCGGGATGGAAAGCCATGTTGCCCAGGTTGTCGGCCAGCACCCGGGCCGCCTGGGGATTGTGGGCCACATCGAGAACGATGGTGGGCTGCCCCGGCAATACCTGGAAACGCCCGGTCAGCTCCACTTCGATCAAACCACGGCGAATGTCCTGCATGGCCACGGGCAGTTTGTCCTTGAGGGCATCCAGCGCCGCGATGGCCACACTGGCATTCTGCAATTGGTTGCCGCCGCGCAAGCCGGGAAAAGCCAGACCGCTGCGCTTGCTCACTGTGCCGTCTTGGAGGCCCCAGTACTGCCATTGCAGCTCCTGGCGCAGATAACCGAAATCCTTGCCCAGCACAGCCAATCTCGCCCCTGCTGTAGCGGCATGATCCATCAGACTTTGCGGCGGCTCGGCATCGCCGCAGATGGCCGGCACGCCGACGCGGAAAATGCCGGCTTTCTCGACACCGATTTTTTCGCGGGTGTCGCCCAGGAAATCCATGTGATCCATGTCCACCGTGGTGACGATGGCGCAATCCGGTTCATAGATATTCACCGCATCCAGCCGGCCGCCCAAGCCCACCTCCATGATCACCACATCCAGTCCTGCCTGGGCAAAGGTTTCCCAGGCAGCCAGGGTGCCGAATTCAAAATAAGTCAGGGGCGTTTCGGCGCGGGCAGCCTCCACCTTGGCGAAACCGGCGCAGAGGGCTGCATCGTCGACAGGCTTGCCATTGATGCGGACCCTCTCGTTGTAGCGCAACAGATGGGGCGAGGTATACAGCCCGACCCGATACCCCGCAGCGAGGAGAATGCTTTCCAACATGGCGCAGGTGGAGCCCTTGCCATTGGTGCCGCCAACCAAGATGACGGGGCAGCGCTTTTCCTGTCCCAGCCTTTGCTTTACTTCCAGTAAGCGCTCAAGCCCCAGCGCGATGGGCCGGCTGTGCCGGCCTTCTATGTAGGCCAGCCAGCCCGGCAAGTCCACGGGGATGGGGAGCATCAGACCGCAGGCACCCTTTGCAACAGGGAGAGCAGGGAGGCCAGCTTGTCGCGCATTTCACGGCGATCCACGATCATATCGATGGCGCCTTTTTCCAACAGGAATTCGGCCCGTTGGAAACCTTCCGGCAGGGTCTGACGCACGGTCTGTTCAATGACGCGGGGACCGGCAAAACCGATCAGGGCGCCGGGTTCGGCGATCACCACATCGCCGACGAAGGCGAAGGAGGCCGACACACCGCCCATGGTGGGATCGGTCAGCACCGTGAGGAAAGGCAACTGCTGCTGGCCGAGGAGGGTCACCGCCGCTGTGGTCTTGGCCATCTGCATCAGGGAGAACAGGCCCTCCTGCATGCGGGCGCCGCCGGTGGCGGTAAAGCAGACGAAAGGACACTGGGCTTCCAGGGCAGCCTTGACGCCGCGGACGAAACGCTCGCCCACCACCGAGCCCATGGACCCACCGAGGAAATCGAACTCGAAACAGGCCACCACCACGGGCAGGGTTTTGATCGCCCCCTGCATCACCACCAAGGCATCGGCCTCGCCAGTGTCTTCGTTGGCGGCCGCCAAGCGATCGGGATAACGCTTGCTGTCCTTGAATTTAAGGGGATCGAGGGGGAGTACTTCGGAGCCGATCTCGAAACGTCCTTCCGGATCCAGCAGCATATCCAGGCGGGCACGGGCGCCAATGCGATGGTGATGGCCACACTTGGGGCAGACGCTAAGGTTGCTTTCCAAGTCGGAGCTGTACAGCACCGCCTCGCAGGAGGGGCACTTGCTCCACAATCCTTCGGGAATGGATTTGCGGACGGTGTCACCGTTGTGCTTGATCTTGGGGGGCAGCAGCTTCTGCAACCAGCTCATGCTTGAACTCCCTTGTCCATGGCATCACGGATGCCCTTGATGAAAGCCGTGACGCGGGCAACGGCCTGGTCCCGGGGTGAATTTTCAATTTCCTCGATGATGCGACTGCCGATCACCACCGCATCGGCCACGGCAGCCACCTTGGCCGCCGTGGCACCATCCCGGATGCCGAAGCCCACGCCGACGGGCATGCCTACCTTGGCCCGGATATTGGGAATGCGCTTGGCCACTTCCTCCATATCCAGGTTGGCCGAGCCGGTAACGCCCTTGAGGGACACGTAATAGATGTAGCCGCTACCAACTTGAGCCACTTCACCGAAGCGCTTATCGGTGGAGGTGGGTGCCAACAAAAAGATGGGGTCGAGGCCATGGGTTTTGAGGGTCGCGGAAAATTCGTCGCACTCCTCGGGCGGATAGTCCACCACCAGCACGCCGTCCACGCCGTGTTCGGCGGCATCCTTGGCAAAGGCCGCAATACCGTAGGCTTCGATAGGGTTGGCATAGCCCATCAGCACCACCGGCGTCGCAGCATCCACCTTGCGGAACTCCCGCACCATACCCAGCACCATTCGCAAGGACACGCCGTAGGACAGCGCCCGTTCGGACGCCCGCTGAATCGTAGGGCCATCGGCCATGGGATCGGAAAACGGGACGCCCAGTTCGATGATATCGGCACCACCGGCCACCAGCCCCTGCATCAGGGGCAGGGTCAGCCCCGGCTCCGGATCACCAGCGGTGATGAAGGGGATCAATGCCTTGCGGCCTTCGGCTTGCAGCCGGGCGAATGTGGTTTGGATTCTCGACATGATCAGAACTGGATTCCGGATTTTTCGGCCACGGTGTGCATGTCCTTGTCACCGCGCCCGGAGAGGTTGACCAGCAACACCTTGTCCTTGGGCAGGGTGGGTGCAAGCTTGGCGGCATAGGCCACGGCATGGGACGATTCCAGCGCGGGGATGATGCCCTCAAAGCGGCACAGATTGTGGAAGGCCTGAAGGGCTTCGTCGTCGGTGATGGTGACGTATTCGGCCCGCTTGGAGTCGTGCAGCCAAGAGTGTTCCGGGCCGACGCCGGGATAATCAAGGCCGGCGGAGATCGAATGGGTCTCGATCACCTGGCCGTTGGCATCCTGAATCAAGTAGGTGCGATTGCCATGGAGCACGCCAGGGCGGCCGGCGGTGATGGAGGCGGAATGCTTGCCGGACTCCAAACCATGCCCCGCCGCCTCGACGCCGATCAGCTTGACACCGTCCACAGCGATGTAGGGGTGGAAGATGCCCATGGCGTTGGAGCCGCCGCCGACGCAGGCGATCACCGCATCGGGCTGGCGACCGATCATCTCCGGCATTTGCACCTTGCATTCGTCGCCGATCACGGCCTGGAAATCCCGCACCATCATGGGATAGGGATGGGGACCGGCCACGGTACCGATGATGTAGAAGGTATTCCCGATGTTGGTGACCCAGTCGCGCATGGCCTCGTTGAGGGCGTCCTTGAGGGTCTTGGAGCCGGATTCCACCGGCACCACCGTCGCTCCCAGCAGCTTCATGCGGTACACGTTGGCAGCCTGACGTTTGACATCCTCGCTGCCCATATAGACCACGCATTCCATACCGTAGCGGGCAGCCACAGTGGCCGTGGCAACGCCGTGCTGACCGGCGCCGGTTTCGGCGATCACCCGGGGCTTGCCCATGCGCCGGGCCAACATAGCCTGGCCGATGCAGTTGTTCACCTTGTGGGCGCCGGTGTGGTTGAGGTCTTCCCGCTTCAGGTAGATCTGGGCGCCGCCCAGCATCTCGGACCAACGCTTGGCGTGGTAGATGGGGCTGGGGCGGCCCACGTAATGCTTCAGCTCGTATTCGAACTCGGCGCGGAAAGCGGGATCCCGCTGGGCCTCCGCATAGGCAGCCTTCAGTTCTTCCAAGGCGGGGATCAGGGTTTCGGCGACGAAGACGCCCCCATAGGGACCGAAATGGCCACGGGCGTCGGGGAAATCGTAGGGTGCGGACATGGGAACTCCTTCATTCAGGTTGAGACGGGGACAGCCGATTCACTCAGCCCATCTCAAACATGGTCCGCCAGGTGGCATCTCCAGCATTGGCGTAACAGACCGCCCACACGTTTACGCATAGAAACCTTATTCCGCTTTATCCGCCGCAGCCACTGCGGCCACAAAGGCGTCGATCCTGGCGGCATCCTTGATGCCCTTGGCCGACTCGACGCCGCTGCTCACATCCACGGCCCAGGGCTGCACGCCCCGCACTGCCGCCTGCACATTGTCCGGATGCAGTCCGCCGGACAGGATCAGGGGGAGCGGCAAGTTTCGGGGAATCAGTCCCCAGTCGAAAACTTGGCCGCCGCCACCGTAACCTTCCACATAGGCATCCAACAACAGCGCCCTGGCGGAGGAAAACGACCGGGCGGATTCTAACAGATCGACCTCCGGCCTCATCCGCACCGCCTTGATGAAAGGCCTGCCGAACTGGCGGCAGTAGGCATCGTCCTCGTCGCCATGAAATTGCAGTAACTCCAAGGGAACGGCTGCCAACACGCGCCTGACATCCACCGGATCAGCATTGACGAACAACCCCACCCGGGTCACGAAGGGAGGCACCCGGGCAGCCAGGGCAACGGCACGGTCGTCATCCACAAAACGAGGGCTGGGGCCGTAGAACACCAAACCCACGGCATCGGCACCGGCGGCAATGGCGGCATCCATGTCCTCGGGCCGGGTCAGGCCACAGATCTTGATGCGGGTTCGGGAAGAAATGGCGGACAAATCAGGGCAAGGGGAAATCGAAAGGCGCGATGATACGCCCGCCGTTGGGCAGGTTCCAGCGCGCTTCGTACTCAACGCCAGTGAAATAGAGGCCATCGGGCATGAAGGTGGGAGGCGCCAAGGTACGGTCCCGGGCAGCAATCAAGGAGGGCAGCCAATCCGGGGATTCCTTGCCGTATCCCACCCAAAGCAGGGCACCCACCATGTTGCGCACCATGTGGTGCAGGAAGCCACCGGCGCGGAACTCGAAAATCACATAGTCGCCCCGGCGGAACACATTTGCCTGGTGCATGGTTTTTACCGGCGACTTGGCCTGACACTCGGCGGAACGGAAGGAACTGAAATCCTGCTCGCCCAACAGCAGCCGCCCCGCCGCCGCCATGGCATCTGCGTCCAAAGGGCGGTGATACCACCCCACCCGCCCGCTCTGGATGGCCGGGCGCACCGGATGATTAAAGAGGATATAGCGATAGCTGCGGGACAAGGCACAGAAACGGGCGTGGAAAGCCTCGTCCACCGGCTGTGCCCAACGCACGGCAATGGCCGGCGGCAAGTGTGCATTGACGCCCCGCACCCAGGCCTGGAGGGGACGCTGGACATCCGTGTCGAAATGGGCCACTTGGGCCTGGGCATGGACGCCGGTATCGGTACGGCCGGCGGCCATGGCCTGGACGCGGGTCCCGGCGATGATGCCCAGGGCGCGTTCCAGATGATCCTGCACCGTCTTGCCGTGGGGCTGGGATTGCCAGCCCTGGAAGACGCTGCCATCGTATTCCACTTGCAGGGCGAATCTCATCAGCGTTCCAGTAACCACGGCAACAGCGCCGCCGTAACCAGAGCGGCCAACGTCAACACACCGTCTCGCCAAGACCAGTGGGGGCTTTCCAGATGCAGCACACCGGCCCCCTGCCCTGTCGGCGGATTCAACCCGTCATCGGAGAGCAGCAAGGATTTCCACTCACTATCGACTTTCCCCGCCACCGCTTCCAGGGTCAACATCAGGCGTACCGCCATGGCCCGGCGCAGGTCGGCACAGCGTGGGAACAGCGCCAGCGAGCTGAGGAGGACATAGAAACCGGAAACGATGCCCCGGTGGCTGAGCTTGGTCAGCAACAAAGCCAGCAGGGCCAGCATCGCCGCCAGACGCCCCATGTGCTCCAAGGCGAAAACCAGACCCTCCTGGGTCATGCCCAGGTTTCCCCAGGGAGGCGGCAGCCGTACCCCAGGGCTAAGCCAGAGGAAGAGCAAGCCCATGGTGAGGAATAGCCAACGGGAGCGGAAGAGCAGTCGCAGCAGCAGGGCCTTGCCAAAACGGCCAGCCAACAGCAGGAAGGTAACCGTCACTGCCAGCCCGGGAGCGAGGGACAACTGTTGCAACACCACCACCCCTGCTCCCCACAGGAGAAGCAGGCTGGCGGGATGAAACATCAAGGCGTCAGGCAGGGAAAACCGCCATCAGCCCAGCTTGGCGAGCTTTTCCTGGGCGATGGCCTTCTGGGCGGCGCTGCCTTCGGCCAGCACTTCCTGGAACAACTCCTTGGCCCCTTCCTTGTCGCCCATTTCCTCATAGGCCTGGGCCAGTTCCAACTTGGTGGTGACTTCAGGATTGTCCGCCTCGCCCGCTTCAGCGGGCTGTACCAAGGCTGGGGCCTCGGCCAGGGGCTCGCTCAGATCCAGGCTGATGCCGTCCAAGTTGAGCTCGGGTGCATCCGCAGGCAGATCCAGCGTGATATCCATCGCCGGCGCAGCAGCTTCCGCCGCCGGCACGTCCAGGTCGAAATTGAAATCCAGGGGAGCCGCCCCAGCACCAGCAGTTTCTGTTGCGGCAACCACGGCGGCCTCCGCCGCAGGGGAACCGAGATCAAGGTCGAAATCCAAATCCAGGCCACCAGCGGCTACCGCTTCCCCAACGGGGGCTACCGCAGGCTCGACGACAGGTTCCGCTGATGTGCCCAGATCGAGGTCGAAATCAAGGGTATTGCCTGCATCCACCGCCGCCGGAGCGGCAGCTGGCGCTTCGACGGGTGCGGGCGCAGCGGCAGTCATGTCGCCAAGATCGAAATCCAGGTCCATGCCGGCATCCACTGTCGGCGCAGGAGCGGACTCGGCGGTTTCGGCGGCGGCAGGCGCTGCGCCCAAGTCCAGATCAAAATCCAGGGCTGCCGGTTCCTCACTTGCAGCAGGCGTGCTAATGACCTCTGCAACCTCTGGCGCCGGTTCAACAGCCTCCGGGATGACCTCGGGTACAGGCGCGACTTCGGGCTCGGCAGCGGGTTCCGCTGAGGCCAAGTCGAAATCCAGATCAAGGGGTGCCGCTTCCTCAGCGACCGGGGCTGCGGCTGGCGCTTCCTCAGCTATCGCGGCAGACGGTGCTGCCTCGGAACTCAATCCAGGACCGCCACCATAAAGGAAGTAGTCAGGGGCGACAACACGCCCCAAGGTCACGGCGCGCTCCCATTCAGGACCAGCGCCGTTGGTCTGCTCGTTCAGTTTTTCCGCAACGGCGTTGAACTGGGAAACACTCTTACGTGCGGCGTAGATTTCCAGCAGCTTCAAATAGACAGGCAGGTTCTCCGGCGTCTTGGCCAGGGCATCCACCAGGATCTCTTCTGCCTGGGCGTCACGGCCATAGGCCATGAAGGTATCGGCTTCGCGGATCGGGTCGACACCCTCTCCGGAACCAAAGCCAGTCTCGGCCGCCTCGCCGAACTCGGAAGGCTGCGCATCAATCTGGCTCATGCCTTCGCTGGAGGTCACATCCAGCACGGAACTGGCGGACAGTACGCTCTCAGCGGAAGCTACCGCCTTGGCCGATTTACGCCGCTTCCACGCGGAGAAACCCAGGTAACCGGCCAACAGCGCCAACGCACCGCCGCCGCCAAAAACCAGCGCTCCGTTGTCTTCCAGGAAACTGGGCTCGGGTGGAGGGGGAGGCGGAGCAACAGGCTTCTTGACAGCCGGAGGCGGAGCATCAGCGGGTTTTGCCGGCTCGGCAGGCTTTGCAACTTCTTCCGGGGCCTTGGCGATCTCAGCGGGTTTGGGCGGTTCAACCGGTTTGGCCGCCTCGACAGCCTTGGGAGGCTCCGCCGCTTTGACGGGGGCTTCAGCTGGTTTGGCAGCAGGCTCAGGCTTCTTCGCCTCGGCAGCAGGCGCGGCCTTTGCTGCCTGTTTTTGCAGATCGGCGGCGGCTTGGCTCTTCAACTCCGCCAGCTTGCGCATATCGGCGACGTTCTTTTCCAGCTCGGCAATCCGACTCTGGGCTTCCTTCAGGGCCTTTTCCTTGGCTACTTTTTCTTCCTCCAGCGCCTTGGTCTTGGCAGCATCGCCACTAGCCTCGGTGCGGGAAACCTGCAGCTTGTCCTTGCCTACGACGGCAGGAACCTTGTCTTCCACCTTGGGCGTGATCTTGCCGCTGCTGCCTTGGGCCGGCGCTTCCTCCTTGGCTGGTTTGGCGCTTGCGACAGCCCCGGCCAATTTGCTGCGATAGGCATCGAAATCCGCTGCCTGGGCCAAAATCACTTTGCGGGCTTCGCCGGCATCTACCGCCGCAACCGTATCCTTCTCCGGCACGGAAAGGATTTTTCCAGCCTTGAGGCGGTTCATGTTGCCACCGTCGAAAGCCTCCTGGTTGCTGCGGAACAAGGCCACGAGCATTTGGTCCAGGCTGACGCCGTCAGGACGGGTTTCGGCAGCGATCTTGCCCAGGGTATCGCCCTTGTGCACTTCGCGGGTACTGGCGGCAGTACGCTCCGCAGGGGCTTCAGCAAGCTTGGGCGCCGGGCGGGCAGCAGGTTTTTCCTGGGCCATGCCGGCAGCTTTTTTGGCCGGCTTTTCGGTGGGCGTAGCTTCGGGTACGGGCTTCTCAATCTCAGGCTTGGCCGGGGCCATCGCAGCAGGGGCGGATACCGGGGCGTTCACCGGCGCCGGCATTTCCACCGGCTTGTTCAATTCGGGAGGATCGAGCAAGAAAGTGTATTCCCGGATCAAACGGCCGGAAGACCAACTCAATTCCACCAAGAGGTCGAGAAAGGGGTCGCCAATGGGGCGGTCACTGGAGAGGCGGAAATAGGGTTGGCCGTTGCTGCGCTTATCCAGGGTGAAACGCAAGGTGGACAACACGCCGGAATATTCGATGTTGGCTTGCCGGAAGGACTCCTGGGACGCGATTTTCGCAGTGATGGAAGCCACCTCCTCCCGGGAGGCGGAAATATCTAATTCAGCCCGCAAAGGCTGTCCCAGTGCGGACAGGACCGTGAGCTTACCCAGGCCCGCAGCATGGGCGGGAAGTATAGGTAGGGCAGCCAAAGCGGCGGCAATGACAGAAACCCGGAGTTTTTTTCGCTTGTTGTCGTCGAGCACGGCAGCCCCCGTGGGGAAAATTTTTCCAGCAATCAAAATAACATCATGAGGTTAGCCATGCAAGCTCAACTACCGCATCAGATGTGACCTGCATGGCAAAAACCATTCACTTTACCCGGGCAAGCCTCAGTCCAAGAGGATGCGCAACATGCGGCGCAGCGGTTCGGCCGCGCCCCACAGCAACTGGTCGCCGATAACGAAGGCAGAGACGTAGTCCGGGCCCAGGTTCAGCTTGCGCACCCGACCAACGCCGATCTTGAGGCCGCCGGTGATGGAGGCGGGCGTCAGTTCCTGTTCGGTGATGCCACGCTCGTTGGGGACAAACTTGACCCAGGGATTACCGGACTGGATGATGGATTCGATCTCGGCCAGGGGCAGGTCCTTCTTCAGCTTGATGGTCAGCGCCAGGCTGTGACAGCGCATGGCGCCGATGCGCACGCAGAGGCCGTCCACCGGGATGATCTGGCTGTTGCCGAGGATCTTGTTCACCTCGGCCTGGCCCTTCCACTCTTCCTTGGATTGCCCGTTGTCCAACTGCTTGTCGATCCAGGGGATCAGGCCGCCGGCCAGGGGGGCGGGGAAAAATTCGTGGGGCACATCCTCGCGGATGGTTTTTGCCACCTTGCGGTCGATGTCCAGGATGGCTGAAGAAGGCGTCGCCAGTTCGTCGGCCACGGCGGAATGAATCACACCCATACCCTTCAGCAGTTCGCGCATGTGGTTGGCGCCGCCGCCGGAAGCCGCTTGGTAGGTCATGGAACTGACCCACTCCACCAAACCTTCGCGGAACAGGCCGCCGACACCCATCAGCAGGATGGAGTTGGTGCAGTTGCCGCCGATGTAGTTCTTCACGCCCTTGGCCAGGGCATTGCGGATCACGCCGTCGTTGACCGGGTCGAGGATGATCACCGCGTCGTCTTCCATGCGCAGGGTGGAGGCGGCGTCGATCCAGTAGCCGTCCCAGCCGGCGGCGCGCAGCTTGGGGAAGATGTCGGTGGTGTAGTCGCCGCCCTGGCAGGAGATGATGATGTCCATCGCCTTCAGTTCGTCGATGTTGTTGGCGTCCTTGAGGGCGCCGCCTTCCTTGCCACCGAAGGCCGGGGCCTTGCCCCCCGCCGCGGAGGTGGAGAAATAGACGGGATCGATGTGGTCGAAATCCTTTTCTTCCACCATGCGCTGCATGAGGACGGAACCGACCATGCCGCGCCAACCAACCAAGCCAACCTTCTTCATTTTCATTCTCTCTAAATCAATGTGTTCAGCTTACAGCGCCGCCAGCACGGCGTCGCCCATTTCCTTGGTGCCGACCATCTTGGCGCCGGCTTCCTTGATGTCGCCGGTGCGGTAACCCTGGGCCAGCACCTTCTTCACGGCAGCCTCGATGCGGTCGGCCGGTTCGGCCAGGTTGAAGCTGTAGCGCAGCATCATGGCGGCAGAGAGGATGGTTGCCAGGGGATTGGCGATACCCTTGCCGGCGATGTCCGGGGCGGAACCGTGGATCGGTTCGTAAAGGCCGAAATTCTTCTCGTTCAGCGAGGCTGAAGGCAGCATGCCGATGGAGCCGGTGAGCATGGAGGCTTCGTCGGAGAGGATGTCGCCGAACATATTGCCGGTGACGATCACGTCGAACTGCTTGGGGCTCTTCAGGAGCTGCATGGCGGCGTTGTCCACGTACATGTGCTCCAGGGCCACGTCCGGGTATTCCTTGGAAACCTCGATCACGATCTCACGCCAGAGCTGCATGGTGTCCAGCACGTTGGCCTTGTCCACCGAGCAGAGGCGCTTGCCGCGCTTCTGGGCGGCCTGGAAGCCGACATGGGCGACCCGGCGGATTTCGCTTTCCTTGTAGCGCATGGTATCGAAACCTTCGCGCTCGCCATTCTCCAGGGTGTGGATGCCGCGGGGCTTGCCGAAATAGATGTCGCCGGTCAGCTCGCGGATGATGAGAATGTCCAGCCCGGCCACCACTTCCGGCTTCAGGGAGGAGGCATGCACCAGCTCGGGATAGACGAGGGCAGGACGGAAGTTGGCGAACAGGTTGAGTTCCTTGCGCAGGCCAAGGATGGCCTGCTCGGGACGCAGTTCCCGCGGCAGGGTGTCGAGGCTGAAATCGCCCACGGCGCCGAACAGGATGGCGTCGGAAGCCTTTACCAGTTTGAGGGTGTCTTCCGGCAAGGGGTGGGCCTTGGCCCGATAGCCGGCACCGCCGACGGGGGCTTCTTCGAATTCGAACTTGAGGTCGATGGCCTTCAACACCCGCAGGGCTTCGGCGACGATTTCGGGACCGATACCGTCCCCGGGCAGAACTGCAATTTTCATGATGATTTCCTGATTACGCGAACAGCCAGGGCTGCTCGATACGACGACGGGCTTCGAACTCCTTGATCAGATCGGCATGGCGCAGGGTGAGGCCGATATCGTCCCAGCCGTTGAGCAGGCATTCCTTGCGGAAAGCGTCGATCTCGAAGTGGTAGCTGACACCATCGGGCCGGGTCACGGTCTGGGCTGCCAAGTCGA
>RXJP01000063.1 GCA_003963315.1 Rhodocyclaceae bacterium
CTGATGCTGGGCGCCAACCGCAACTTCCGTGTCGCACCGGAGGGACCGCCGGAAGTGCAGGAACTGGCCCGAGCCGCCAACGATTTGGCCCAGCAGCGGGACGCCCTGCTCACCGACGTGGAGCAACGCATCACCCTGGCAAAAACCGCTGTGGAAGCGGAAAAGAACCGCCTCGCCGCCCTCATGTCGCAACTGGCCCAGGGCGTGGTGGTGTGCAATCTTGACGGCCGCATCCTGCTCTACAACAGCCGTGCCCGGCTCCAGTTCAAGGCCTTGTCGCAAGGCCCCACGTCGCTCTTGAGCGGGGCATTGATCGGCCTGGGCCGGTCCATCCATTCCATCCTCGAACAGGAGCAGGTCACCCATGCCCTGGACACCATACAGCGGCGGATGGCCAAGGGGGACAGCGAACCCGTCGCCAGCTTCATCACCGCCAGCCGCAGCGGCCAATTGCTGCGCACCCAGATGGCGCCGGTGTTGGCGGCGGCAGAAATCGATAGCGCCGCGGCGCCTGTCATCCAAGGCTACGTGCTGACAGTGGAAAACATCACCCGCGGCTTCGAGCGGGAAGCCCAGCGCGACCAGGTGCTGCACACCCTGACCGACGGCGGCCGCGCCGCCCTGGGCAATGCCCGGGCAGCGGCGGAGACCCTGCTGGACGACCCGGAGATGGACAGCGCCATGCGCCAACGCCTGCTCCAAGTGGTGGCGGATGAGACCGCTGCCATGAGCCAGCGCCTGGAACAAACCATGAGCGAGTTCGCCGACTCCCTGAAAACCCGCTGGCCCCTTGAAGACGTGCTGGGCATGGATATCGTCGCCGCGGCCCAGCGGCGTATCGAAGCCCAGCTCTCCCTGCTGACCAAGACCGAAACGATGGACGAAAAGCTATGGGTCAGGGCCGACAGCCTATCCCTGATCCAAGCCATCGCCTATCTCGCCGCCCGCCTGCAGGAGAACTACGGCATCCGCGAACTGCGCTTCCGCCTTGGCGGCGAGGGCAAGATGGCCTACCTCGATCTCATCTGGTCCGGCGTTCCGGTGTCCGCGGAAGCCTTGTACACCTGGGAACTGGAGCCCATGAACACCGGCGCGGCCGCCACTCCGCTCAACCTGCGCGATGTGATCAGCCGTCACGGCGGGGAAGTCTGGCTGCAAAGGGAAGGCGCCGCCCAGCGCGCCTTCTTCCGCATCGTCCTCCCCGTCGCCGCGCCGCCGGAAAACCAGCTTGCCGCCCCCATGCCTTCCCCCCAGGAAGGTCGCCCCGAGTACTACGACTTCAACCTGTTCAATTTCCGCGACAGCGGCATGGACCTGGACCGCCCCCTGGCCGAACTCAGCTACTCCGTGTTCGATACCGAAACCACGGGCCTGCAACCTTCCGCCGGGGACGAGATCATCCAGATCGGCGCGGTGCGCATCCTCAACGGCCGCCTGCTGCGCCAGGAAGCCTTCGATCAGTTGGTGGACCCGGGCGTGCCGATCAAACCGGAAGGCATTCCCATCCATGGCATCGGCGACGACAGGGTGCGCGGTCAACCCACCATCGACCTGGTGCTGCCGGCCTTCCAGGAGTTCTGCGCCGACACGGTGCTGGTAGCCCACAACGCCGCCTTCGATATGCGTTTCCTGCAACTCAAGGAGGAAGCGACCGGCACCCGTTTCAACCAACCGGTGCTGGACACCCTGTTGCTTTCCGCCGTGATCCACCCGGGCCAGGAATCCCACCAGCTCGACGCCATCGCAGAACGCCTGGGCATCCCGGTCAAAGGCCGCCACTCGGCCTTGGGCGATGCAATCACCACCGGCGAGGTGTTCCTCAAACTACTGCCGCTGTTGGCGGACCAGGGCATCCTCACCCTGCGCCAAGCCTTGGCGGCGGCCGAGCAGACCTACTACGCCCGCATCAAATACTAGGGCCCCATGTCCCCCCGCCGCCCGGCCGCCCTGCCAACGCCCATGCACGATGCTCGCAGCGCCATCGTTCCCGACGATGACGCTTTCCTCGCCATGAAACGCCTCTCGGCCCAGATAAGACTTCTAGATCGCGCCCAGGACAGTACGACGCTGGCCGCCCGGGTGAAGGAAGGTTTCGAACTACTGCGGGCCGATGCGGAGCTCTCGAGCGGCCAATACTACGGGGCCCATTTCCTCACCCACTGCCTGACCACCCTGTGCGACCACGCAACGCGCCGCCTGATCGTCCTCTGCGCTCAACGCCACCGCCTGCCCGAAGCCCGCTGGTGCTGGCTGGCCCTGGGCTCCCAAGGGCGGGGGGAATTGACCTATGCCAGTGACCAGGACAACGCCCTGATCTTTTCCGCCATTGACGGCAAGGAGTCCGGAATCCTGCGCCAGCTGCTGTTGCCCTTTGCCGAGGCAATCAACGAAGGCCTGGCACACTGCGGCTTCCCGCTCTGCAAAGGACTCATCATGGCCGGAAATCCGGCCTGGTGCCTCTCCCTGGAGGAATGGAAGGAATGTTTCAGCCAATGGATCCGCACCCCGGAGCCGGAGGCGCTGCTCAACACCACCATCTTCTTTGATTTCCGCGCCCTTCAGGGCGACGCCGCCTTGGCCTCAGCATTGCGGCAATACCTGCTGAGCCTGACCCGCGGCAATGCCGGCTTCCTGCGCATGATGGCCAACAACGCCCTGGCGGTGGCGCCGCCCCTGGGTACGCTGCGCACCTTTTCACCGGCTAACGCCGGCAAGGCCCTGGATCTCAAGACCTACGGCGCCCGCCTGTTCGTGGATGCCGCGCGGATTTTTGCCCTGGGAAGCGGCATCCAGGCCGTAGGCACATCCGCCAGACTGATGGCGGCCCTGCCGAGCCGGAGGGATGGCGAGGCTGCCGTCGGCGCGTTTCTCCACATCCAGCAACTACGCCTGGGGCGGCAACTCGCTGGCGGCAGCGAAGACAGCGCATTCATTGACCCCGGACAACTCAATCGCTACGACCAACGCCTGCTCAAGGAAGCGCTGGAACAGGCGCGCTCCATCCAGGGCAGCCTCTCCACACGTTATTGCCGGGAAATTTAAGGTCTGCCACAGCCATGAATACACGCGCCAACACCCACCTCAACCTCCACAGCCAGTTGGCCGCCTTCATCCGCCAGCCGCCGGTATGCGTGCCGCCGGAAATTTCCCTCCAGGAGGCCGTCGAGCTGATGGCGGAAAGAAAGATCGGCTCCGTGGTCGTGGCCGAACCGGAAAGCCAGCGGCCCCTGGGTATCTTCACCCTGCGCGATCTGCTGAAGCAAGTGGCTTCCCCCAGCTTCGATCCAAGCAGCATGCTGCTTGCCATCGTGGACAGCCAGACGCCCATCACCCTCAATTGGCGGGCCACCGCCTATCAAGCGGAAATCCTTCTGGCCCGCCATGGTGTGCATCATGTGATTGTGGTGGATTCCTCCGACCGGGTAATCGGCATCGTTTCCCAAAGCGACATCCTGGATGTACAGCGGGGCGGCGCCAAGGCCATGGCCAGCGCCATCCGCAGCGCCCGGGACTTGGGCAGCCTGGTCGCCGCCGCCGAGGATATCCGTCGTATCGGCCGGCAAATGCTCGCCGATGGCGCGGCCGCGGAACAACTCACCGAAACCCTATCCACCCTCAATGACCTCCTGGTGGAACGCCTGCTGGAACTGACCCGGCTCGATTTCGCCCTACCCCGGGTGGACTGGTGCTGGCTGGCTTTTGGTTCCGAAGGGCGCTTTGAACAAACACTTTCCACCGACCAGGATAACGGCATCATTTTCAGCGCCGCTCAGGGCGATGCCGATGCCCTGCGACTAGCCTTCCTTCCCTTCGCCCAGGAGGTCAATCGACGGCTGGATGCCTGCGGCTTTCCCCTGTGCAAAGGCAACATCATGGCCAGCAATCCGGAACTGTGCCTATCGTTGGAGGAATGGAAGGACCGCTTCCTGGGCTGGATGCGCAATGCCAATCCGGATGCGCTGCTCAACGCCACGATATTTTTCGATTTCCGCGCAATTCATGGCCTGGGGGAGTTGGCGGAAACCCTTCGGGATTGGCTGCTGGAGGCGGTTCCTGCCGAGCCCATGTTCCAACGCTTCATGGCGGAGAATGCCCACCGCGCCAAACCGCCCATCGGTTTCTTTGGCAACTTCATCGTGGACAAGGGCGACGAATACCCCCGCACCCTGGATCTCAAAGCCTTCGGCGCCCGCCCTTTCGTGGATGCGGCACGTATCCTGGCCCTGGCCAACGGTATCGGCGAAACCTCCACTACCCAGCGCCTCAGGGCTTTGGAAAAAAAAGGGAAGCTGGCCGGGGAGGACGTCAGCGCCCTGATCGACGGTTTCTATTTCATCCAGCAACTCCGCCTGCGCAACCAGAATGAAGGCATTGAAGAAGGCCGCGCCAACCGCATCGAACCCGCCAAGCTCAACAGCCTGGATCGCCATGTACTCAAGGAAGCCTTTCAACAGGCGAAAAAACTACAACTTAAATTGCAGATGGAATATCGCTTGTGAGCATTCGCCGCACGAAAAAAAGCCCCGGAATTTTCCGGGGCTTTTTTGTTTGTGGCCACCCGTGGGTGGCCGGATATTGCCTTAGTGGCCGGATGCGCCGGATGCGCCGATACCGGTTTCAGAACGGATTTGCTGGGCTTCGAAGCCTGCACGGTCAATCGCCGCCCGTGCGCTGTTGTCAGTGATCGAGAACAGCCAGATGCCGATGAAGCCGGCAGCCATGGAGAACAGGGCAGGAGAGGTGTAGGGGAAAGGAGCGGACCCCTTGGGGTTGCCCATCACTTGCACCCAGATCGAGTCGGATAGCACCGTCAGCACCACGGCAGTGATCAAGCCGAGGAAACCGCCGATGAAGGCACCCCGGGTGGTCACGCCGCGCCACAGGATGGAAAGCAGCAGCACCGGGAAGTTGGCGGAAGCGGCGATGGCGAAGGCCAGGGACACCATGAAGGCGATGTTCTGCTTTTCGAAGGCGATACCCAACACCACAGCCACGATGCCCAGGGCCACGGTGGTGATCTTCGATACCCGCATTTCGGTGGCGCCATCCACATTGCCATGGCGCCATACGGAAGCGTACAGGTCATGGGACACGGCGGACGCACCGGACAGGGTCAGGCCGGACACCACGGCGAGGATGGTGGCGAAGGCCACGGCAGAAATGAAGCCGAGGAACACATTACCGCCCACGGCGTTGGCCAAGTGGATGGCCGCCATGTTACCGCCGCCCTTGAGGCCGCCCTTCACCGCATCCAGGAACTCGGGATTGGTGGACACCAGGACGATGGCGCCAAAGCCGATGATGAAGGTCAGCATGTAGAAGTAGCCGATCCAGGTGGTGGCCCAGAACACGGACTTCCGTGCTTCCTTGGCATCGGGCACGGTGAAGAAGCGCATCAGGATGTGGGGCAGACCGGCGGTACCGAACATCAGCGCCATGCCGAAGGAAATGGCGGAGATGGGATCCTTGACGAAGGAGCCCGGTGCCATGATGGCCTGGCCCTTCGCCGCGGCGGCGGCGGCAACGGAACTTGCAGCAGCAGCCGGATCGGCGCCCGCTTTCACCGCTTCGGCGATCAGGCCCTTAGCAGCGGCGGCCGTCTTGATGTCCACCGCCTTGGCGAACAGCGCCTCGGGGCTGAATCCGAACTGGGCCAGCACCATGAACACCATGAAGGACGCGCCGGCCAGCAGCAGGCAGGCCTTGATGATCTGCACCCAGGTGGTGGCAGTCATGCCGCCGAAGAGCACGTAGATCATCATCAGAGCGCCCACGATCACCACAGCAATCCAGTATTCGAGACCGAACAGCAGCTTGATCAATTGGCCGGCACCCACCATCTGGGCGATCAGATAGAACGCCACCGTCACCAGGGTGCCGGAGGCCGCCAGGGAACGGATGCGAGTCTGCTCGAAGCGGTAGGCGGCAACGTCGGCAAAAGTGAACTTGCCCAGGTTACGCAGCCTTTCCGCCATCAAGAACATGATGATGGGCCAGCCCACCAGGAAGCCGATGGAATAGATCAGGCCGTCGTAGCCGTTGGCGAACACGGCAGCGGAAATCCCCAAGAAGGAAGCCGCGGACATGTAGTCGCCAGCGATCGCCAGGCCGTTCTGGAAGCCGGTGATGCCGCCGCCGGCCGTGTAGAAGTCAGCCGCCGTCTTGGTCTTGGCAGCCGCCCACTTGGTGATCCAGAGGGTGGCGGCAACGAACACGGCAAACATAGTGATTGCAGTCCAGTTGGTGGCCTGCTGCTCGGTCTGGCCTTCCAGTGCGGCAGCCAACACGGGGTTGGCGGCAGCCCAGAGACACAGGGGAGCCAGGAGTTGGGTCAGGCGACGCATCATTTGATCTCCTTCAGCAGCTTGGCGGTCATTTCGTCGAACTCGGTATTGGCGCGACGCACATACAGGCCGGTGATAATCACAGTGAACACGATCAGACCGACACCCACGGGAATACCCCAGGTGGTGACGCCTTCGCCGAGCTTAGCTGCGAACAGAGCCTTGTCGAAGGCGATCACGCCGATATAGCCGTAATACGCCACCAGCATGATGATGGTCAGGGTCCAGCCGTAGGCGGTGCGCTTGGCCTTGAGTTCCTGATAAGTGGGATTGCTTTTGACTTTTTGTACCAAGTCTTCTTGCATGTTGTCTCTCCTTCCGGTTGATCCTTTGGCACCCGACCGTGGCGGTCGAATCCTGGAATGTATCGATGGTTGCCCGCATCCCGACTGTGCTGAATTCCCCTGGAATGAGCGCAATCCACCTCAACATTTTAGGAGTCTAGTAATGGCATCTGACTTGATGCTTACAAGCGAAGATTCTGCGCCACGCCAGTTGCGGCATTGCACCGCAACATCGCCTTTGCGCCTGCTGCTTTCAGGTGTGGTGGATATCCCTGTCCTTCGTCTCCGGCAGGAAGAAAGTGCCGACAAAAGCCGTCACCAGGGCGATCGTCACCGGATACCAGAGTCCGTAATAGATATCCCCTGTGGCCGCTACCATGGCGAAGGAAACGGTGGGGAGAAAGCCGCCGAACCAGCCGTTGCCTATGTGATACGGCAGCGACAAGGATGTGTAGCGGATGCGCGCGGGAAACAGTTCCACCAACCAGGCAGCGATGGGGCCGTAGACCATGGTGACATACACCACCAACAGGGTCAGCAATGCCAGTACGACGGGAATGTTCACCTGGGCGGGGTCGGCATGGGCGGGATAACCCGCTTGGCGCACCGCCTGCGTCATGGCCCGGTCGAATTCGGCATGGCGGAATTTAAGCTGGTCCATGGGGACGCCGCTGCCGTCGAAACTATTGACCGACGCATCCCCGATCCAAACCTTGGCCGGCGTGCCTGCCGGCGCCGAACGGATGGTGTAAGGGATAGCTTTCTTGGCCAGCCAGGTCTTGGCGATGTCGCAGTCACTGAGGAAGCGCAGCTTGCCTACCGGATCGAACTGTATGGAACACAGGTCCGGGTTGGCCTCCACCACCACCGGATAACGTTGCTGGGCCTTGTAGATGGCGGGGTTGGCATACTCCGTAAGCGCCTTGAAGATGGGGAAGTAGGTCAGCGCGGCCAACAAACAACCCGCCATGATGATGGGTTTGCGCCCGATGCGATCGGAGAGGATGCCGAACAGCACGTAGAAAGGCGTACCCACCACGAGGGCACCGGCGATGAGCAGATTGGCCGTTTGCGGATCGAGCTTGAGGGTCTGGAGCAGGAAAAACAATGCATAGAAATGCCCCGTGTACCAGACTACCGCCTGCCCCGCCGTCCCCCCCAGCATGACCAGGATCACCACCTTGAGATTTCCCCATCGGGCGAAGGCCTCGGTCAACGGTGCCCGGGAAGACTGGCCGGCATCCTTCATCTTCTGGAACACCGGCGATTCGTTGAGCTGCATGCGGATGTAGATGGAAATAATCAGCAGCAGGATGGACATGAGAAAAGGAATGCGCCAGCCCCAGATTTCAAATTCCTTGCCCAATAGGGTGCGGCAGACAAGGATGACCAGCAGCGAAAGCAGCAGGCCGACAGTGGCGGTGGACTGGATGAAGCTGGTAAACAAGCCGCGCTTGCCGGGCGGGGCATGCTCGGCCACATAGGTGGCGGCGCCGCCATATTCCCCGCCCAAAGCCAGACCCTGCAACAGCCGCAAGGTAATCAGGACAATGGGTGCGGACATGCCGATTTGATGGTAGGTGGGCAACATGCCCACCACGGCAGTGGACAGGCCCATGATGAGGATGGTGACCAGGAAGGTGTACTTGCGTCCGATCAAATCACCGAGACGCCCGAACAGGATGGCGCCCAGCGGACGCACAGCAAAACCGGCGGCGAAAGCGAGCAAGGCAAAAATGAAGGCGGTTGTTTCGTTAACACCGGAGAAAAATTGCTTGCTGATGATGCCCGCCAGGGAGCCATAGAGATAAAAGTCGTACCACTCGAATACCGTCCCCAGGGAAGAAGCGACGATCACCCTGCGCTGGCCCCGGTCCATGCCCCGCTTGGACATCAGCCCTGCCCTCCGTTTGCCAGGGGAAGATCCAGGATCACCAGGGTGCCGGGGTGTCCGGTGGGGGTCGCGATGGCGACTCGTCCGCCATGCAGATCGGCGACTTCCCGCACGATGGACAAACCCAAGCCGCTCCCTTCGGTCTCCGTATGCAGCCCTCTATAGAAGCGCTCGAATACTTGGTCGCGCTCTTCGTCGGGAATTCCAGGACCGGAATCCTCCACTTCCAGCCGCGCGGATGATCCCTGCCGCGATAAACGCAATGTCACTTGGCCTCCGGCGGGGGTGTATTTCAGCGCGTTGTCCAAAAGATTGGCCAACACTTCCCGCAGTAGGAATTCGCTACCAACGATAGGAAGGGCATCGTAGGGTTCGTCGTAGCCGAGATCGATCGATTTCCCCAAGGCCCGATCAGCCCATTCCATGGCCATTGTCCGGGCTACCTCGCGCAGATCCAAGGCGGTGAACTGGCCGGCCTTCTCAGTAGTGGCTTCCGCCCGGGCCAAGGAAAGCAACTGTTGGGTAAGGTGGGAAAGTCGCTCCGCGCCTAATGCCACCTTGCGCAAGGTACGCTGCAAGGCTTCGGGGTCCGATTCCCGCAAGGCGATTTCGGTCTGGGTACGCAAACCGGTCAACGGCGTCTTGAGCTGATGCGCGGCATCGGCGATGAAGCGGCGCTGGGCGTAGAGGTTGTCGTCCAAGCGTCGCATGACGCCGTTCATGGACTCGATGAGGGGACGGATTTCCTCTGGAATACCCTCAACGCTCACGGGCCGCAGATCAGAAGGACGCCGGCGGCGCAGTTCCTGTTGCAAGCGCTGGAGGGGCGTGATGCCCCGGGCCAGACCGAGATACACCAACAGTACCGCCAAGGGCACGATGACGAACTGGGGCACGATCACCCCGGACACCATGCTTGCCGCCAGGCCTTGGCGTTTTTTACGGGTTTCGGCGATCTGCACCAGGGCTTGGCGTCCGGTGTCCGTCACGGGGAAATAGCCGTAGGCCACCCGGACCTCCTCGCCGGCGATTTCGTCGTCTCGATACAGGATCACCGACGCCTCACCGGTATCGGGCAGGTCAACCCAGGGAATATCCTTGTCCCCCGCCGCCAATTGCCCGTCGAAACCGATTACTTGGTAGAACACCCGATCCCGGGAGTCGGCCCGCAGCAAATCCCGCGCTACGCCCTGGAAGCTGACGGTTACGTTGCCCTTGTTCAAGGCAATCAGTTTGGCCACCGCCCTGGCATCGCTGGCCAGTTGTTCGTCGTAGGGTTGATTGGCAATGCTGTTGGCCACTTGGTAGGTCATCACAATGGATAACGCCCAGAGGAACAACAACAAGGAGAAAATCCACAGCAGGATTTCCCCCAGCAGGGAATCAGAAGCGAAATGCAGCCACCAGAACCGGCGCGGCCGGGTTTCTGTTTCCTCTACGTCCATTGGGGTAAATACCCGCCTGGCAACAAATCGGGTAGCACTCCATGAGGCCTCGTCCCGCCGGCCATCATCACCCCTCAGCCGGCTTTTCCAGGCTGTAGCCCAGCCCTCGCAGGGTGGTGATATGGATGCCTAGGGGTTCCAGCTTCTTACGCAAGCGGTGTACGTAGACTTCGATGGCGTTGGTACTGACCTCCTCGCCCCAGCCGCACAGATGGTCCACCAGATGCTCTTTGCTCACCAAGCGCCCCACCCGCAACATGAGGATTTCCAGCACGCCAAGCTCCCGGGCGGACAACTCCACGAGATTCTCGCCGGCGGTGACCACACGCTCGGCTTGGTCGTACACCAGCGGCCCCACCTGGATTTTGCGCGGCTGACCGGTACCGCGCCGCGTCAGGGCACGCACTCGGGCTTCCAACTCCGGCAAGGCAAAAGGTTTGGTCAGATAGTCATCGGCCCCGGCATCCAAACCCCTGACCCGATCCTCCACCCCGTCCTGGGCTGTGAGGATCAATACCGGCAACGGGGATTTGCGGCTGCGCAAACGGCGCAGTACTTCAATACCGGGGAGTTTGGGCAACCCAAGGTCGAGAATCAGCAGATCGAATTGCTGGGAAAGAAGTGCTGTATCCGCATCGGCGCCATTCGCCACGTGATCCACGGCGTAGCCCGATTTCTTGAGTACCTGGACCAGTCCATCGGCGATGATCGGATCATCCTCAGCCAGCAATATCCGCATGGAATGACACCCTACGTAAGTTGAACGTAAGAGATTCGCCGTAGATTCAAGGGCGCTGTTCTCCTTTACTCGGTCTTAGGAGGCAAACCGCCGTCATCCGGCACCTTGCCTCAGGGGGCGTGGAAACTACCCCGCCCCCTGCCGTCTTTTCTTCCGATGAAGTCTAACACGCCCCTCTTCAGGGACTGTGTTTGGGTGTATTGCATACTCATATCGGCCAATATGTAGACAGCCAACCAAAGGCATACGGCAACTCTTTTATTATTAAGTTAAGCGCTGTACGCGTTATCCCTCTCATCACACTTCGCTTTTCGGCAGAAAACAACTTGGGGCACACCCAGCGCTTCAAAACGACCCAGTCTTGGCAACGATTAGGCATAAGCAAGCGCACCACTCCATCCCCCGTGCCCATCCATAGGTCGGTGCCCAAAATAGATCCAGAAAAACCTGGCGGGGCACATTGCATTGGCCCATAGAGCATCGGCAGCGAATAACAAAAAAGCCAAGAACTGTTAAGTTCTTGGCTTCGTTGATATTTATTTGGTTGCGGGGGTAGGATTTGAACCTACGACCTTCGGGTTATGAGCCCGACGAGCTGCCAGACTGCTCCACCCCGCGTCGGAGAGGGGCGCATACTATTAGTGTCTACCTTTCTTGTCAATAAAACATTCAATAAATAGTTTTGGCCAGATGGTTGCCCCGTAGCAGCGGCATACACAAGCGGGGTTGTTGCAAATGCACAACAAAACTTCCCTCACAACAACAACCCCCTCTGCCAGCAACGTCTGTAGCCTCCATAATTCGCTCCGCTTCCCAGCTAATAGAAGCGCACTTTGCAGTGACCGACCACGTGGTGTCATTGCAAACGTGTCAAACACTCTTTAGGAGAAATACATGCAAAAGAAACTGATCGCTCTGGCTGTTGCTGGCCTGGCTTCCACTGGCGCTTTCGCCCAATCCAACGTAACTGTTTACGGCCTGTTGGATCTCGGCCTGCAACATGCTTCCGCCACTGGCAAGGACAGCGTGAACAAAATCGGCTCCATGAGCTCCAACCTGTTCGGCTTCAAGGGTACTGAAGACCTGGGCAATGGCCTGTCCGCTGGCTTCACTCTGGAAGGTGGTATTGCCGCCGACACTGGCGCTGGCGCCACTGTGACTACCACCGGCTCCAAGCTGTTCAGCCGTCAATCCTTCCTGTCCTTGAGCAGCAAGACTGCCGGTACAGTTTTGGTTGGTCGCTTCAACACCTTCGGCCGTGCGGCTTCCATCAACGCTTCCGCCACCCCTCTGTCTGGTGTTGATCCCATTGGCCTTCTGGCACAAACCGCTGGCTTCTCCATCTCCGGCAACGGTATCGATGCAGACAACACCGGTGGCCGTATCAGCAACGGCGTAGGTTATGTGTCCCCCAGCTTCAACGGACTGACCGTCGGCTATGCACACTCTTTCGCCGAGAATGTTGGCCCACTGGCCCCCACGGCCGCCACTGCTGCGCGCAACAACAATCCCTCCTTCACCATCAACGAACTGTGGCTGGGTTACAAAAACGGTCCTTTGAATGTTGATTATGTCTACAAC
Organism: Rhodocyclaceae bacterium; assembly: GCA_003963315.1. Lineage (GTDB taxonomy): Bacteria > Pseudomonadota > Gammaproteobacteria > Burkholderiales > Rhodocyclaceae > AWTP1-18. The sequence goes on from RXJP01000063.1 coordinate 12,288, forward strand.
AACATCGGATCTGTTGGTGTCGCTGCTGTTGGTACTACGGCTGCTACCAGCACCACCGCAACGCTCCTGGCTATCGGCCCCATTCAAGAACATTTCCTGGGCGCTGAATATGACTTTGGTGTCGTGAAGCTGCTGGCTTCCTACCAGACTCGCAAGACTGAAGCTACCAACACCGACAAAGTTACCAACATTGGTGCATCCATCCCCGTGTCCGCTGCTGGCAAGGTTGGCGTCTCCTACGCCAAGCTGTCCATGGGTAGCGACCTGAAGGGTACTGCCGCTCTGGGCACCGCAGGTATTGGTTTTGGCGCTACTGCGGCCACTACCTTGAACGATGCATCTGGCTACGCTGTGAGCTACATGCATGCTCTGAGCAAGCGCACTTCCGCTTACACCACCTATACCCGTCTCAAGAACGACAACAACGGCACCATCAACGCCATTGGCAGCACCACGCCTCTGGCTGGTGGTTCTGTCAGCGTGTTCTCCCTGGGTATGCAGCACTCCTTCTAATTCTGACTTAGCTCAGTCTTAGAAATTAAAACGGCCACCTTCGGGTGGCCGTTTTTTATTGGTGCCAGAAAATAAGTAACCGTCTTTCGAGCCGTGAGGAAACCACTGGCGGCTGCGTTCGCCAGCTGGGGTGGGTGTGCTGTTGGGTTGGAATAAAGTCAAGCTGGTGCCGGGAGAGGGACTCGAACCCTCACACCTTGCGGCGGCGGATTTTGAAGGATTTGGCCAACCCCAAAATATCAACTGGTTAGCCATCTTTCGCTCTACAAAACGAACAATAATGCCCCCTCCAAATCAGCATGGTTGCTAGGCATGTATAGCAATAGTAGAACTATCCGTTGCCTGTAAAGCAGCGATTGGGAAACCATCCATCTAAGTGATATCGAAAATACAGAGGGAAAACCCCGTTTCTTTTGTTTCGACTATTGCGTTTATTTCGTTTATCTCCTAAAGTTCAACCCTCAGCACCCGTTAGAGAGTGCACATCTGCCATACCCAATGGTTGGAGTCGGAGATAGAGATACGCACTTCGCGTATGCAGAAACAAAGAGGAGTTCATGAGATGAATGCCCCCATGCAGCAGGGGTTGCCTCACTTGCCAACTGAGCAGGAGGTCGCTCTTGCCAAAGAAGGAAGTAGAGAGTTGTCGATGGTAATGACAACTAAGGAAGATGTTCAGGAAATCAGTATTCGCAGCGAAGAAGGTGAGTTGCAAGTAGTCCGTTTGCCCAAATCAGCCGTCCAATTGCTGATGGATGTGTTGGTCAATATATCCATGGGCAATGCTGTGCAGGTTGTCCCGGTTCATGCTGAGATGACAACTCAAGAAGCAGCCGACTTGCTGATGGTTTCAAGGCCCTATTTGATCAAAATGCTGGACGAACAAAAAATCGAATTCCGCAAAGTAGGGACACATCGCCGAATCAAATACTGCGATGTCCTGAAATTCAAAGAGTCGCAAGAAACGATGCGGAATGCTGCCCTGGATGAATTGGCTACGGAAGCACAGGAGTTGGAGATGGGCTATCGATGAGTAGATTCACCGTCGTCATTGACGCCAATATTTTCTATCCTGCGCCCCTGCGGGATTTGATGTTGCGGCTCATGGCGACGGGCCTCTTTAGAGGCAGGTGGACCGAGAAGATTCACGAAGAGTGGACGCGAAACCTGCTGATAGATCGGCCTGACCTTGCTGACCGGATTCCTAAGACGGTTGAAAAAATCAATAGCTCCTTTCTCGATTGCCTGGTGAATGGTTATGAGCATTTCATCCCTTGCATCCATCTACCGGATTTGGATGATCGCCACGTAGTCGCAGCAGCAATCAAGGCTGGGGCGGAAGTAATTGTCACAAGCAATTTGAAGGACTTCCCTCCTCAGATGCTTGAACCCTATGGCATTGAGGCGATTCACCCGGACGATTTCTTTGTAGATGTTTTCGATCTACACCCCGCAAAGGTTTTGGAAGCCGTAGCCAAAATGCGCCGCGGCCTAGTCAAGCCGCCAATGGACCAGGATGAGTTCCTAGGCTGCTTGCGGCGTCAGGGATTACCTCAAACAGCGGCCACCCTGGAAAAATACAAACCGGCGATCTAATGTTTTTCGCCAAATGATGGCCCACGTCACAATTCAGTCACCGGGTTTCGCATCAAGTCGATTGTTTCCCCAAGCGAACAGGAGGGCATCATGGCCGTTTATCGATATTCGCAGTATCTAGAACAATCCAACCATCAAGCCTTCAATCAGATTCTTCACCCAGGAACAACCACTCCTCACAGTGGCATCTATCGCTGTGAAGGGTGTGGGAAAAATGAGGTTTCCACCCAGGGGCACCCTCTGCCCCCACAAAACCATCACCAGCACACCACCACACAAGGGGCCATTCTGTGGCGCTTGATTGTGGCAACGCATTGAGACAAACCGTTCAAACCAGTAGCGTTATCCACGGATCCCCCGACGAGCCCTTACCTGGCTGACGGCGGGGGATCGGTGGGTAACGCGGCACGCTGGCGCCATCTATCCCCAGCTGATCCATAGCGGGTATCATTCGCCCCTTACGGTAACTGCCGGAAACCTTGTAACCACGCGGGAGTTGGGACGGTTGAACTGATGATGCAGTCCAAAAAAACGAAAGTAAAACCAGCCCCCGGAAAGGCTAAGGCAACTACTGCTGAGTCCTCCATTACAGTGCCTGAGGATGGGATAGGCGACCGTATTCGTGAAGCTCGGGAAGCGTTGGGAATGACTCAAACCGGACTCGCCGGAAGATCAAAAGTAATCGATCCGAAGGGTGATGGTATTGCCCGTACCGTCATCGTCGGTTACGAGGCTGGAACCCATAAGCCAGGTGCCCGCGAGTTGCGAATCTTGTGTGAGACGCTCAACGTAACGCCAAACTGGCTGCTCTATCGCAAAGAGTCGCCCTTTGAAACCATACTGGCAAGTACCCAGTTCATGAAGAACGGAAGTGAGGTTGATAGAGCATTGCGCCTGGCACTGGCAGTTATGTCTATGAAACCTCATGAACGAGACTTGGTTGCAGGAATTGTTCTATCCATGGCCGGCCGTGAATTGGGGGATGCACGTCTATCTGGCCTTCTCAGCATTGCAGGTTTTATGAGCAAAACAGTAGCAGATGAGCTTCAAAAATTTGGGGCTGCGCCAGGAAAGCCATCACCCAATCTGGCTGATTTGATCGATGCCGCATCCAGACAGTTTTCGTCAAACTTTGGAAACAAGCTTCGCCTCACTGATGATGGCAATCACTCCGAAGGGCAGTGGCTTTACCCAGACCCCAACCCGGAATCACCTATTGATTGATTTATAAGAAGGGGGCTCGGCCCCCTTTCTTATTCACAGGATTGTCGTTATTTCCGACCAATGTTCACTTAGTTGACTTTTTCGACCAAGGGCACTATAAAGCCAACTGTCTTTATTACCGACAGGAGTTGCTAAAGTGAACATTCCGCAAAATCTACCAATCGCCCCCCTTCAATCGAAGGCGGCCCGTTATCAGCTTGGCCTGACTCAAGCCGGCGTTATCCAAGAAACCGGCCTTCCTGGCCACAAATTGAAGAACTTCGAAACAGGCCGCTTTGTGCCGGACATGAAGTTCCTTGAGGGCCTCAAGAGCTACTACGAAGGCAAAGGGATCAACCTGTCTGAACTAAAGGAAGGGGATGGGATGGTTCCTGTGGCTGCAGCCGGCGTAGCCAAACCTCAACCTGGTGCCAACATGGTTGCCACAGCGCCCAGCATGTATTTCCGGGTATCGGATGCCATTGATCCGACCCAAGTGGATGCCCTGCTGGAGCAGATGGATTCGAACGATGACCGAATAGCGGCCATCCTCAAGGAACCTGCAAACGCCGGCTTCCTTTCTGATTTCGATGAACAGACCGAAGCCCTGCAGCGGGAGCTTTTCGGTTTGATGGCAGCCAACTATCAGATTTTCCGAACCCTGCAAGGCCGGAGCCTGACCAATCCACCGCCCAAGGATGGCACTGCCAAGACACAAGCGGATCTATTGGCTCGCTGGATTGCGGCAAGCCCCCTTGCATCATTGCTACTCACGCCGCCTCCAAAGGCATCGACACCCAGTGCCCCAGCTTCAGCGCCTACGGCATCCGCAACCGATGACGACGATGAAGGGAGCGAAGCATGAACATCAGTGCCCCCGTCCGCATGCTCGCCGGCGCCGGTAGTGGCCCCGCCCTGCTGGTGATTGGCGTCATCGCTGCCATATGGCTTGCTCAACGCGCCGCGGCCCAGCCTGCCCCTACTGCTCCCGCAAAGAAGTAGGCCCGCCATGGCCAAGAAGAAAAAGAATACGCAGACCCACATCTGCGTGGTGACGGTCGACGGGTTGGGCTTCATCTCAACCATGAGCGACACCAAAAAACTCTTCACTTTCAGCCCTGACCAGGCGCGTGTATTCCACGACCTGAATGTGGTCGACGCCCTGGTCAATTCCCTCAAGCCAACCATCGGCAATCGCACGGTGCGACTGCATTTCCTGGGGGATGTGTGATGGGAGCTTTCCGTTTTGCCCCCGTCATCCTGGCCATTACCGGCCACCCCCTGCCCGAGCCCGGAAACCGAGTCGGTTTCCGGGCTTATCCACAAGGCCCCCAA
>RXJP01000026.1:0-338 GCA_003963315.1 Rhodocyclaceae bacterium
TGCAATTGGTCAACGCCCTGCGCCAGGCCCTGGAACAGGACCAGTTGCGGGTGCACTACCAGCCCCAGGTCTCCATGCAAGATGGCCGCATCATCGGCGCCGAAGCCTTGCTGCGCTGGACCCATCCCGAACTGGGATCGGTATCGCCGGCGGAGTTCATTCCCGCCGCGGAGGACAGCGGCTTGATCCTGCCCGTGGGCGAGTGGGTGCTGCGCCAGGCGGTGAGGCAGGCCAAGGCCTGGTTGCAAGAGGGCCTGCCGCCCCTGGTCATGGCGGTGAACCTGTCCGCCGTCCAGTTCCGCCATCCCGATCTGCCCAATCTGGTGAGCCGCATCCTC
>RXJP01000026.1:388-16392 GCA_003963315.1 Rhodocyclaceae bacterium
GAGTACCTGGAACTGGAGCTCACCGAAGGCGTGGCCATGCACGATCCCCAGGGCGCCATCACGGTGATGAACAACCTCCATGGGCGCGGCGTGCGCATGTCCATCGACGATTTCGGCACCGGCTATTCCTCCCTGAGCCATCTGAAGAAATTCAAGGTGTACAAGCTCAAGATCGACCAGTCCTTCGTCCGCGACATCAGCACCGATCCGGAAGACAAGGCCATCGTCGGCGCCATCATCAAGATGGCGAAGAGCCTGGGCCTGCAAACCATCGCCGAAGGGGTGGAGACGGAAGGCCAACTGGCTTTCCTGCGGGAACAGGGATGCGACGAAATGCAGGGCTACCACTTCAGCAAGCCCCTGCCCGCCGACGAGTTTCGGGACTTCACCCTTGCCCGTGGGGCCCTTCAGAGGGGCTGAGGCAGCGGATACTTCTCCCCCGCCATGACGGCGAAGGGCAGCCGGTTTTCCGGCGGCGCCAAGGGGCAGGTGGCGAAGGGGGTGAAAGCGCAGGGCGGGTTGTAGGCACGGTTGAAGTCCAACACCAGCCGGCCATCCACCGGAGGATCGGCGCGCAGGAAACGGCCGGCGCCGTAGCTGCCGTTGCCGTCTTTCTTGCCGCTGGTGCCGTCGGCGAAGACGAAGAACAGGCCTTGAGCGTCTTCATCGAGGGGGATCAGGCGGTATTCCTTGTCCCCGTGGCGGAAAAGCGCCTGACCCGATACCTGGCGGGCTTCCAGGCCGCCGCTCATGGAGGCGATTTCCAGGGTCTGGGGCGCGGCTTCCCAACGGGCGGCGATGCGCCATTGATCGCCCTCGGGGAAGTAATCCAGCCCAGGGAAGTTCAATCGCGCCGGTGCTGCGTTGTCCCGTAGGCGCAGGGCGACCTGACCATCCCTTTCGATCAGGATGAAGCTTGCGTCGCCGTGGCGCACGACATCCGGTTTCCCGTCCCGGTCAGTGGCCAGGGAAACGGCAGCCTGGCCCTGGGCTTGCCAGAGGACGGTACCGTCCTGATTGACATGGAGGACACCCCAATGGGCGGGTCCGCAGGGCAAGACCAGGGCGTTGTCGTTAGCGCTGCCCAGGGTTTGCGGCCCGGGTTCGAGCCAGTAGAGGCCGACCAGGCTCAGCCAGCTGTCAGCGGCGGTGAGGTCCGCCAGCCGCTGTGCGCGCCAAGCCGATAGGTCCATGGCCTTAAAGGAATTTCAGGGTGCCGTAGCTGCCGTCGCCATACAGCAGCGGCGGGGCGTCACCGGAGCGCACCTTGACGGCTTCGACCTGGCCGAAGAACACGCCGTGGCTGCCCATGTCCTTCACTTCCAGCAGGGTGCAATCGAAGCTGGCCAGGGCGCTGGCGAGGACGGGCACGCCACTGGCCAGGGTGCCCCAGTCGCCGTGGTGGAAGCGTTCGTCGCCGCTGACGGCGCTGGCGAAACGGTTGGACAGGTCTTCATCCTCCGCCGCCAACACATTCACGGCGAAACGGCCGGCGGCGCGGATGGCGGCGTAGTTGCCGTTGTCGCGGTTGACGCAGACCAACAGGATGGGGGGCTCGGCGGACACCGAGCAGACGGCGGTGGCGGTCAGCCCGCTGCGGCTGCCATCGGCGGCTTGGGTGGTGACAAGGCAAACACCGGCGGTGAGCTGGCGCATACCGGCTTTGAAGGATTCAACATCGGTCATGCAGGACTTTCAACGATTTCTTGGGAGGCTGGATCGCAAGGGTAACCCAGACTGAAGGGATGCCAAAGCGCCGGGAAGTCCCGCTTAACGTGCGGATTGGGCGAAAAACCATCCCTTAAGATGGTTCCATGACCCTTCCCCCCTGGCTTTCCGCCCTGCTCACCCGGCGCATGCTGATCTGCGTGTTCACGGGTTTCACCTCCGGCCTGCCCCTGTATCTGCTGCTCAACCTGCTGCCGGCCTGGCTGCGCACGGAAGGCATCAGCCTCAAGGCCATCGGCCTGTTCGCCCTGATCCAGTTTCCCTACACCTGGAAATTCCTCTGGTCGCCTTTGCTGGACCGCTACGCCCTGCCTTGGCTGGGCCGCCGTCGGGGCTGGATGTTGTTGACCCAGGTGTTGCTGCTGGGCCTGATCGCTGCCCTCGGCCTTTGCTCGCCCGGGGAAGATTTACAGCCGATCATGGTGCTGGCCGCGCTGCTGGCCTTTGCCTCGGCTACCCAGGACATCGTGCTCGATGCCTTTCGCCGGGAGATTCTTTCCGACGACGAACTGGGCCTGGGCAATTCGGTGCACGTGAACGCCTACCGCATCGCTGGCCTGGTGCCGGGCTCCCTATCCCTGATCTTGGCCGACCATCTGCCCTGGGGCCAGGTGTTCGCTATTACCGCCCTATTCATGCTGCCCGGCGCCCTGATGAGCCTGCGGGCGGCGGAACCCGCCCTGTTCGGCGCGGCGCCGAAAACCCTGCGGGAAGCCGTGGTGGAACCTTTCCATGAATTCCTCACCCGGGCCGGTTGGCGCGAGGCGGCGTTGATATTGGCTTTCATCTTTTTCTACAAGCTGGGGGATTCCCTGTGCACCGCCTTGGCCACGCCCTTTTATCTGGACATGGGGTTTTCCAAATCGGAGATCGGCTTGGTGGCCAAGAACGCCGGTCTCTGGCCGGCGGTGATCGGCGGTTTGCTGGGGGGACTCTGGATGGTGCAACTGGGCATCAACCGCGCCCTCTGGTTGTTCGGTCTGGTGCAGTTGCTGTCCATCCTCGGCTTCGCCTGGATGGCCTGGTTGGGCCATAACGACACAGTGGGGGCGACGCAGTTGGCGCAACTGGCCCTGGTGATCGGTATCGAAGCCCTGGGGGTCGGCTTGGGCACCGCCGCTTTTGTCGCTTTTATCGCAAGGGCGACAAACCCGCGCTACACCGCCACCCAATTGGCGTTGTTCACCAGCTTGGCCGCCGTGCCGCGTACCGTCATCAATGCCTCCGCCGGCTGGTTGGTAGAGGGTCTGGGCTGGCCGACCTTCTTCCTGCTTTGTTTTCTACTCGCCCTGCCGGGAATGGCATTGCTCTTGCGTGTTGCACCGTGGCAAGTCCGCAACAGTTGAAATCGATTTTTCAATACCCATATCAGTTTTACCGAAGGTGGTCGATATAGTGGAAGCGAAGTCGGAAAACCGGCTCCGGGTCCGCTTCAACGAGAAAGGGACTCATCATGTTGATGGTGATGGAAATGAGTACGGGCAAAATCATTCAAGACGAATTCGGCTCCTTCGAGGACGAAGTGTTGAACGCCGGTTGGGTTCCCGCCCAACCCGAAGTTCAACTTGGGCTACAGGAAGTGCATACGGCCAATGCCGTCGGCACCCCTGCTGCTCCCCTTGATGCCGAGGCCTTCCTGAGCCAGGTGTACGCCAGCCAGGAGTAAGGCCAACCCTGTTCCGTGCGCTGCTGCGGCAACGCACGGATTGCTGCATGCTTTTTCTGCCCTTTCGCCGTTTCCCGTCCGCCCCTTCCGTTCTGCTCCCCATTGGCTATAAACTCAGTACATTCCTGAGCTTATGCCATGGCCGTGACCACTGATACCCTCGCCGTCAGCCTCAATTCGATTGGGATATCCCAGGCGAAGGGCGTTGATGTGCCCCTGTTGCGGGATCAGGTGTCGGGCACCCTGCCCAAGGACAAGGCTACCGGGCAAGCGCAGCAATCCTCGAATAATGGCGAGGAATCGACTTCCACCCAACAGTCTTCCACCCGGTTCACCGCCAGCAAGGAATTGACGGCGCAGCAGCAGCGCGAGGTGGCCCGGTTGCAGCAGATCGACCGCGACGTGCGCGCCCATGAGCAGGCCCACATTGCGGCGGGACATGGGGTGGTGACCAGCGGCCCCAATTACACCTACACCTACGGACCCGACGGCAAGCAGTACGCCACGGGCGGTGAAGTGGGCATCGACACGGCGCCGGCACACAAGCCGCAAGCCAATATCGACAAGGGCATCCGTATCCAGGCGGCCGCCTTGGCGCCCCGGGATCCTTCCCCCCAGGACTACCGGGTCGCTGCGGTAGGGAGTCACTTGGAAACCACGGGGCGCAACGATCTGGCCGCGGTGGAGGCCCAGCAACGGGCAGAGGAGGCGGCCAAGGCCCAGGCGCGGAAGGAAGCCGAAACGACGGCTGGCCAACAGACGCAACCCGAGGCCAAGGCGGCCCAGGTCAAAGCCGGCAACGCGCCGGAGCCGGCCACGGAAGCCCAGGTTTCAAACACCCGGACGCAGCAGGCTGAATCGGCCCGCCAACTGTTGGCGCGAACCTATACGCCGCCCAAGGAAGACAGAGCACCGGCGGCGGTCAGCGTCTTCGCCTGAGCAAAACCGGGTTTCAATCCAAATAACTGCGGGCTTCCTCGAAGCGGGAAGCGAACCAGCCGTTATCCAGGGTTTCCGTGCGCACCGCGCCCTTGCTGCTGGGGGCATGGATGAAACGTCCGTCGCCGATGTAAATGCCCACGTGGGAGTGGGGCTTGTTGAGGGTATTGAAGAACACCAAGTCGCCCGGGAGCAGCTCCCGGCGTTCCACGGGACGACCATGCCGCGCCAGGTCGGCGGCGGAACCGGTCAGGCGCAGGCCGCCGGCCTTGTCGAAGACATAGCTGACCATGCCGCTGCAATCCAACCCGGCTTCCGGATTCTTGCCGCCGAAGCGGTAGCCGGTTTCCAGCAGGCCCAGGGCGAAGATCACCACGTCATTGCTGCGCGCCTCGGCCGCGGAAGAGCGCAGGCGGCCCGTCGCTGCCGTGGTGGATTCCGGTGCGGGCCTCGGCAACAGGCCGCAAGCGGACAGGGCGAGGGTGCAAAGAATCAGCAGGGAAGGAAGGCGCGGTTTGGTGACCATGGCGCCATGCTAGAACGGATGCCGGCGCGGGACTCCCCGGAACACGGCGAAAAAATTCGGGGAATTTTTCGGGTCCGGGCCTAGGCGGACGACCGTTCCCCGACTGGACGCAGACTTAGTGCAGCCGGCGATGGATGCGGCGGCGGTCCAGCCACCAGGCCAGCACCGGCATCAGGGCAAAGGAACCCGGCAGGACCAGCACCACCAGATAGGGGGAGACGTGGGCGATGGCCTGGATCTGTTCCTGTAGCGCTTTGCGTTCTTCCCTGCTCCAGCGTCCGCCGTTGCGGCGTTTCATCAGCAAGGGCATGAAGCCGCGGATCTGGCTCATTTCCCTCAACAGTTGCTCCCGCTCCCGTTTCTGGGCGGCCAGCATGTGTTGCCACAGCGGGTTCACGGTTGTTTTCTCAGCAGGCTTTGCACCTTGCGCAGGGCGGTCCAGGCGAAGTAGCCGCGCCGGCTCCAGCGCAGTGCGGTGCGGGGACGCAGGACCACCAAGGCAACGGTCGCCGCAAGCGTCAGTTGCGGCCGGTCGCGTAGCCAGCGCAGGCCGTCGCCGACCTTGTCGGCAGCGGAAAAAACCGTTTGCAGGGGCCGGCTGTCCTCGGCCAGGGCCTGGCGCAAGGCGGCGCTTCTGAACACCAAGCGCTGTTTTTTCAGCGCCAATTCCATGGCGGAACTCATGGCTGCGGCGGTGTTTGCAGGGCGCTCCGGTCCTCGGCCAGTTCGTTCAGGCTGGCGGCCAGGGGCGGCGTCTTGCGGACGGCTTGGGCCCGGGCAAGGAACAGCGCCGCCGTGCCGCCGCCAAGGAAAAACAGGCTGCACAGCCCCAGGGCCAGCAGGCGGTGTTCATCCCACAGCAGCACGGTGATGAAAATGGCGAGGAATACCAGTCCCGCCGCCAGCATAAGTATTGCCGTGGCGCCTAAGGCCAGCAGCTTGAGCAGGCGGTTTTTTTCCTCCTCCAGTTCGGTGAGGAAGAGTTCCAGGCGGGTCTGGGCCATCTCCAGGCCATGGGCCAGCAGATTGCGCAAGGATCCGAACAGGCCCGGACGGGGGGATGTAGCCAAGGGAGAACCTCAGAAAACCGTCCGCTCCGCGCATACGGAACGGACCGGAGCAGTGCTTAACGGCGGCCGATCAGAAGGCCGATGATGAGGCCGACGCCGGCGGCGACGCCGACGGAACGCCAGGGGTTGTCATGTACGTAGTCGTCCGTGGCGCGGCCCACGGCCTTGGCCTTTTCCACCATTACTTCCTGGGCTTCCGCCAGATTGTGCTTGGCCTTGGTCAGATGGCTTTGCAGCTTTTCGCGCAACTCGGCCGCCTTGTCGCCAGCCTGGCCGGCTGTGGCCTTGAGCAGTTCTTCGGCATCGGAGACGACAACCTTGAAGTCGGCGATGAGTTTGTCTTTGGTTACGGTATCAGTCATGGCAACATCCTTAACGAAAACGCAGTGAAGAAATCGGAAATACTGTCCAAGGCTACCCATTTTGCCGGAACCACGCAATGACATAGCGCATGTTACGGACAGATGACCAAGCTACGGGCACCCGGGACATTTCCTTCGCCCCGCAAGATAGGTGTTCTAGAGGGAAGGCTGCATCAGACAATGGCGCAGGGTGTCGATCAATCGTTCGGGCGTGAAAGGCTTCGCGATGAAGTCGTTCATGCCGGCGGTCAGGGCGTCTTGTTTGTCTTGAACGGTTGCCGCCGCGGTCAGGGCGATGATGGGCATATCGCCGTCGGGCAACTGGCGAATCCGTCGGGCGGTTTCGAATCCGTCCATGCCGGGCATGTGCAGATCCATCAGGATGGCGTCGTAGCGGCTGATTTGCGCGAGGCGCAGGGCCTCGTTGCCATTATCGGCCACGGTCACGTTAAAGCCCGCGATCTCGAGGAAGGTGCTGGCGACTTGCTGGTTGAGCAGATTGTCTTCCACCAGCAGTACGTGACGGCCCGCGAGGTTGCGGTCACTGCCGGTGTCCGTAGCGGCCGGGGCAGCGGAATCCGCGCTGCCGAAGACCGCGGTGAAATGGAAAGTGCTGCCCTGGCCCGGTTGACTGGCTACGGCGATTTCCCCGCCCATGAGTTCCACCAGGCTGCGGCAGATGGCCAGGCCGAGACCGGTGCCGCCATAGCGGCGGGTAATGGAAGCATCGGCCTGGGTGAAGGCTTGGAACAACTGTGCCTGCTGCTCCGGTGAGATACCGATGCCGCTGTCGCTGACGCTGAAGCGCAGGGAGCAGCGGCGGGCTTCCCGGTCAACCAGTTCCACCCGCAGGGAAATCGTCCCTTGGTCGGTGAACTTCACGGCGTTGCCGATCAGATTGGTCAGCACTTGGCTCAGCCGGGCCGGATCCCCTTCCAAAAGATCGGGGACGTCCGCCGCGACCTCCTGGTGGAAGCGCAGGCCCTTGTTATCGATCTGCGCCGAAAACATGCCTCCAATGCGTTCCAGCAGCGGGCCCAGGGTGAAGCTGTGGCGTTCCATTTCCATACGGCCCGCTTCGATCTTCGAATAGTCGAGGATGTCGTTCAGGATTTCCATCAGAGCCGCCGATGCCTGACGAATCTTTTGCAGATAGGATTTGAGATCCGCATCCGTTGCCAGGTCTTCCGCGAGTCGCGCGAAGCCTGTCACGGCATTCATGGGTGTGCGGATTTCATGACTCATGTTGGCGAGGAATTCGCTCTTGGCCCGGGTGGCGGCTTCAGCGGTTTCCTTGGCCCGTTGCAGGGCGAATTCGGCCTCCTTGATCGGTGTGATGTCGAACACCAGGGCATAGAACCCCAGCGTTTCGCCGTCCTTGATATCCGGAATGTAGTGGGCCAGCACGTGGCGCGTGGGCAGGCCGGGCCGCCGGCCGGGGATGGTGCGTTCGAACTCCTGTCCCTGGCCGGCCAGGGCAGCTTCGATCATGGGGCGGTTCAATTCGTATACGGCATCGCCCAGCAGGCCACGAATATGCATGCCGGGCAGGCTGCCCGGGGCCAGTCCGTACCATTCCTCATAGGCGCGGTTGCCGAAGCGGCTATGCAGGGTGCGATCCCAGTATCCCACCAGGGCGGGCAGGTTGTTCAGGATGGTTTCCAGGTCGCCCCGCTGCCGCTCCACTTCCTGGGCCAATTGGCGGCGTTCGGTGATATCCAGCAAGGTCCAGATGATGCCCTTGGACAAGTCGTTGCGGTCCAAAGGGGTGCCTGACACGGCGCACCAGAAGAGACTGCCGTCCTTGCGCCGGAATGGGTACTCGATGTTCACCAAAGCGTGGTTGAAGAGCTTTGCATAATGATCGCCGAAAGCGTCGAAACGGGCCTTGTCCACATGGATCTTGAAGAAGCTCTGGCCGATCAATTCGTCCATTTCATAGCCGAACATTTCGCAGGCGCGGCGGCTGGCCTGTTCTATCTTGCGGTGGGCGGAGGCGAGGAAGATCCCCACTGCGCTGTTGTCCAGCAGCGCCTGGCGCAGGCCGATGCCTTGTTCTAGCGCCCGGCGGGCATGGACCTGTTCGGTGATGTCCACATAGGCCACCACGACCCCGTAGCGGGGGTTCTTCAAGGGCAGGGCGCTGGTCATGAGCCAGCGTTCCCCCTTTGGCGTGGCGATGCCCATTTCCACATCGCGCACCGGTTGGTTGCCGGTGAGGGCGCGGACGCTGGCGTACTCCTCGGCCGGCATGGGGCTGCCGTCCGGCCGGACGATATGCCATTCGTCCCCGGCGTAGTTGCGGGCCAGATGTTCCGCTTTGGTGACGCCGAGAATTTCCTCCGCCGCCCGGTTGCAATCGACGATGTTGCCCAAGGGATCGGTGATGGCAATACCCACGGGCAGTACGTCGTAGAGGTGGGCAAGGAGGTCCTCCCGTTCCCGTAGGGAGATTTCCAATTGTTTGCGCACCGTCAGGTCACGCAGGGACGCCAACAGATAGTGCTTGTCGTCCAGGTGTATGCCCTGCACCACTACCTCCACGTCGAGGATGCGACCGTCGGCGCAGCGCATGGGGCGTTCGACAACATAGGGCGCTTCCCTTTCAAACAGCGCCTGAAAACTGGCCATCGCAGTGAGCGGGCCGACGGCCTTGGCCAGGTTGATGTCCCAATCGCGGACGTTGAGTACACGCGTGGTTGTCGGGTCCAGACGCAGCATCCGGTAGAAAGCCTCATTGGCCTCCACCAGATCGCCCTTGCGGTCGAGGATATGGATACCGTCGCTGACTGTGTTGAGCAAAGCCAGATAGCGTTCCCGGCCGCTGGCGATGCGGGCTTTCTCCCGCCCCAGGCGCAATACCAGCAAGGCAATGGCCACACTGGACATCATGACCAGGACAATGCCGTAGAGGGCGCGTTGGCGGGTCAGGTTGATCTGTTCCCGGATCACCGCCAGCTCGGCATCCTCGTCCAATCCCGAGGACACCACCAGGGGCCAGTTGACCAGACGATGCCAGGCCCAGATCCTGGGCACATCATCGGTAGCGGAATGGATGCGGAATATGCCCCTGTCCCCCGCCTGGGCCTTCCGCTGTGGGCGGTCCGCCGCCAGCGTGCGCCCGAGGAATTTGTCCCAATCCTTGCTGCGGGTGAGATAGGCGCCGTCGGGCAGGGCGAGATGGATACGATCTCCCGGGCGCAGGGTCAGGGAGGCCAGGCTCTGCCCCAGATAATCCGCTCGCAGCGGCGTGGCGATGGTGCCCACAAAACGGCCGTTGCGGTAAATCCCCCGGGATATCTGGATACCCCATTCACCGGTCAGGCGGCCACGAATGGGTTTGCCGATATAGAGCTGATCGGCTTTGCCGTCGGCGTGGATGCGGAAATGGTCCCGATCGCGGACATTGAATTTTTCCTTGATGCCCGATGAGGCGTAAACAAGGTCGCCGGCGGCGTCGAAGACGACGATGGAACGGATGACTTCCGCGGGATAGCTGCGCAGCACCAGTTGCGCGGCCTTGTCGAAAGCCGGCCGGTCCTCCACATAGATATCCCGCAGGTGCAACAGGGCCAGGTCGAGGCCGCGCAGGAAGGTATCCATCTTGTCGCTGGCGGCGGCATTGAGCTGCATCGCCCGTTGCTCCGCCGTATGTTTGGCTTCGCCGAGCAGGGTTTCCTGATCCTTGAGCAGCAGCCCCCAGAAGGTGGCGCAACACAGGCCCGTCACCAGCAGGATCAGGAACGGAGCCAGGACGACACGGCGCAGATAGGTCTTCATGGCGGATCCGGTTTGTCTCCGGTTTTTATAGGGACAGGCTGAAGTGGTTATGGCAGAGGATCATAATCGACGGTCAGGGGCGCGTGGTCGCTGAAGCGCTGCGCCTTGTATACCTCGCTGCTTTTTGCGGACGCAGCAATGCCGGGGGTGGCGATCTGGTAGTCGATGCGCCACCCCACATTCTTGGCCCAAGCCTGGCCCCGGTTGGACCACCAGGTGTAGGCCTCGCCGGTGGTGTCGGGATGAAGGCGGCGATAGACGTCCACCCAACCCTGTTCGTCGAACACCTTGGATAGCCAGGCCCGCTCCTCGGGCAGGAAGCCGCTGTTCTTGAGGTTGCCCTTCCAGTTTTTCAGGTCGATCTCCTTGTGGGCGATGTTCCAGTCGCCGCAGATCACCACCTCCCGTCCTTCGGCGCGGCATTCCGCCATGAGGGCGGTCAGCACGGGGTAGAACTCGTCCATGAAAACAAACTTGGCTTCCTGCCGTTCCGGCGAACTGGAGCCGGAAGGAACGTACACGGAGACCACGGCAAGCTTGCCTCCGGGGCCGTCGAAGTCGGCGCGGATATAGCGGCCCTCCGCGTCGAAGCCGGCATGGCCGATGCCTTCGATCACCCGGTCCGGCGCGCGCCTTGAATAGATGCCGACGCCGGAATAGCCCTTCTTTTCGGCATAGTGGAAGAAGCCGTGGTAACCCGCGGGGGTTTTCATTTGCTCGCTGAGGTCCGCGGCTTGCGCCTTGAGTTCCTGCAAGCAGAGGATATCGGCCTGATGGGCCGCCATCCAATCGTACAAACCCTTGCTGGTGGCGGAACGGATGCCGTTGAGATTGAGGGAAACGATGCGCATGGGATGGGGGAATGGGGAATTGAAGGGGAAAAAGCCCGGAGGCGGCAGGATGTCGCGTCCTGGCAGGGCAGGTAGAATGGCCCGCTATGACCACATTGGATAACACGGCGGATTTTAGCCGCGACTTTATCGCCTTCGCCTGCGCCAAGGGCGTGCTGCGTTTCGGCGAGTTCAAGACCAAGGCGGGTCGTCTTTCCCCTTATTTCTTCAATGCCGGCCTGTTCAACGACGGTGACTCCCTGGCCGCCCTGTGCGACTTCTACGCCAAGGCCATTCTCGCCGCCGGCATCGAGTTCGATGTCCTCTTCGGCCCGGCCTACAAGGGCATTCCCCTGGTGGCGGGCATCGCCATCAGTTTGTCCCGTCTGGGCCGCAATGTGCCCTTCGCCTACAACCGCAAGGAAGCCAAGGACCACGGCGAAGGCGGCACCCTGGTGGGCGCCCCCCTGACCGGCCGGGTGCTGATCGTGGACGACGTGATCTCCGCCGGCACCTCGGTGCGGGAATCCGTGGAGTTGATTCGCGGTGCCGGCGCTATTCCGGCCGGGGTGTTGATCGCCCTGGACCGCCAGGAAAAGGGCACGGGCGCCTTGTCGGCGGTGCAGGAAGTGCAGCAAAGCTACGCCATGCCGGTGGTGGCCGTGGCCAATCTCAAGGACCTGATTGCCTATCTGCACGGCAACCAGGAACTGGAGCGCAATCTGGAAGCAGTGATCCGCTATCGTGAGCAGTACGGAATCCGGGAGGATTAACCTATGTTGAAACGCATCACCACGTTGACCGTCCTCGGTCTTGGCCTGGCTGCCGCCAGCTCCTCCGCCCTGGCGGCGCGTACCTTCTGCTGCACCGACGACCAGGGCGTACGCGCCTGCGGCGACGTGTTGCCCGAGTCGTGCCGCAACAAGGCCTATAGCGAATTCAATGAGCGCGGGCAGAAGGTACGCACCCAAGAAGCGCCGCTGACCGAGGCCCAGCAAGCGGCCCGGGATGCCGAGCAGAAGAAGAAACGGGAAGAGGATAAGGTGGCCCAGGAGCAGAAGCGCCGCGACATCGCCCTGATGAGCACCTACGCCACGGACAAGGACCTGGACGCCGCCCGGGATCGCCAGATCGCCGAAGTGGAACGCAGCAGCAAGCAGACCCAGGAAAAGATCGCCGCCGCCGAAAAGAACAAGGCCAAACTGGCCCGGGACCTGGAGTTCTACAAGAACAAGCCGGTGCCCGCCGATCTCAAGGATTCCATCAAGCGCAACGAAGCCGACATCCAGAACCTGAACAACACCCTGGAGGACAAGAAGAAGGAAGTCGACGCCATCAAGACCCGCTTCGAAGCCGACCGCCAGCGTCTGCAGGAGCTGCGCAATCCCAACAAGGATGAGAAGCGCTGAACTTCTGCGTCCGCCAACAAAAAGGCCACCCAGCAGGGTGGCCTTTTTGTTTTCAGCTCAGGGCAATCAGCTCGCCAACTTGGCCTTGAGCAGATCGTTCACCTGCTGCGGATTGGCTTTCCCCTTGGTGGCCTTCATGGCCTGGCCCACCAGGGCGTTGAAGGCCTTGTCCTTGCCGGCGCGGAACTCCTCCACCGATTTTTGGTTGGCGGCCAGCACCTCGTCGATGATCTTCTCGATGGCGCCGCTGTCGGTGATCTGCTTCAGGCCCTTGGCCTCGATGATGCTGTCGGCGTCCTGGCCTTCGCCGTTCCAGAGCGCCTCGAACACGTCCCTGGCGATCTTGTTGGAGATGGTGTTGTCCAGGATGCGGGCGATGACGCCAGCCAGTTGCGCCGCCGTCACGGGCGCTGCGTCGATATCGAGGCCTTCCTTGTTGAGGCGGGCCGCCACTTCGCCCATCACCCAGTTGGCGGCCGGTTTGGCGCCGGCCTTGCCGACACTGCCCACAACGGTTTCGAAGTAGCGTGCGGTAGCTAAGCTGGTGGTGAGGCCGGCGGCATCGTAGGCGGAGAGGCCGTAGTCGGCTTCGAAGCGGGCCTTCATGGCTTCCGGCAACTCCGGCAAACCGGCCTTCACATCGGCGATCCAGTCGGCCTTGATTTCCAGGGGCAGCAGGTCGGGATCGGGGAAGTAGCGGTAATCCTGGGCGTCTTCCTTGCTGCGCATGGCGCGGGTTTCGCCCGTATCCGGGTCGAACAGCACGGTGGCCTGCTGGATTTTGCGGCCTTCCTCGATCTCGTT
This sequence comes from Rhodocyclaceae bacterium, assembly GCA_003963315.1. Lineage (GTDB taxonomy): Bacteria > Pseudomonadota > Gammaproteobacteria > Burkholderiales > Rhodocyclaceae > AWTP1-18. Next base: position 13,503 of record RXJP01000026.1, read on the forward strand.
GATCTGCCACTGGATTTCGTAGTTGATGGCTTGCTCGAGGAAGCGGAAGGAATTGAGGTTCTTGATCTCGCGCCGCGTGCCCAGGGGTGCGCCGGGGCGGCGCACGGAGACGTTGGCGTCGCAGCGGAAGCTGCCTTCCTGCATGTTGCCGTCGCAAATGCCGATCCACTGCACCAGGGCGTGGAGGGCTTTGGCGTAGGCCACGGCTTCCACAGCGGAAGACATGTCAGGCTCGGAGACGATCTCCAGCAAGGGCGTGCCGGCGCGGTTGAGGTCGATGCCGGTTTTGCCATGGAAATCTTCGTGCAGGGACTTGCCGGCGTCCTCTTCCAGGTGGGCGCGGGTCAGGTGCACAAATTTTGTCCTTGCCTGTCCTGAGCTTGTCGAAGGGCCCTCAAGCTGGATGGTGAGGCCGCCGCCGGACACCACGGGAATCTCGAACTGGCTGATCTGGTAGCCCTTGGGCAAATCAGGGTAGAAGTAGTTCTTGCGGGCGAAGATGGAACGGGGCGCCACGGTGGCGCCCACGGCGAGGCCGAACTTGATGGCGCAGACCACGGCTTCCCGGTTCAGCACCGGCAGTACGCCGGGCAGGGCGATGTCCACCGCGCAGGCTTGGGCGTTGGGTTCGGCGCCGAAGGCCGTTGAAGCCCCGGAGAAAATCTTCGATTGGGTTTTGAGCTGGGCGTGGGTTTCCAGCCCGATGACGACTTCCCACTGGCTCATAGCAGGCCCTCCGGTGCGCGGGTATGCCAATCCGTGGCGAGTTGATACTGATGGGCCGCGCCCAACATCTTCGCTTCGCCGAACCAGGGGCCGATCAGTTGCAGGCCCACGGGCATGTTGTCCTTGCCGAAACCGCAGGGCAGGGACATGCCGGGCAGGCCGGCCAGGTTGGTGGAGATGGTGTAGATGTCCGACAGATACATCTGCACCGGGTCGGCGCTCTTCTCGCCGAACTTGAAGGCGACGGAAGGTGAGGCCGGACCGGCGATGACGTCGCACACCTTGAAGGCTTCGGAGAAATCGTTGGCGATCAGGCGGCGGATCTTCTGGGCCTTCAGGTAGTAGGCATCGTAGTAGCCGTGGGAGAGCACGTAGGCGCCGATCAGGATGCGCCGCTTCACTTCGGCACCGAAGCCCTGGGCGCGGCTCTTGGCGTACATGTCGCCCAGGTCGCTGTATTCGGCGGCGCGGTGGCCGTAGCGCACGCCGTCGAAACGGGAGAGGTTGGAGCTGGCTTCCGCCGGGGCGATGACGTAGTAGGCGGGCACCGACAGGCCGGAGTTGGGCAGGCTGACTTCCACTGTGGTGGCGCCCAATTTGCGGTATTGGTCCAGGGCCGCTTCCACCGCTGCGCGCACGTCGTCGTCCATGCCGGGACCGAAGAATTCCTTGGGCAGGCCGATGCGCAGGCCGGCGAGGGGCTTGACCAGGTCGCGGCCGTAGTCTTCGGTGTCCCGTTGCAAGCTGGTGGAATCCCGCTCGTCGAAACCGGCCATGGCGTTCAGCAGCAGGGCGCAATCTTCGGCGCTCTTGGCCATGGGGCCGGCCTGGTCCAGGCTTGAAGCGAAGGCGATCATGCCGTAGCGGCTGACTACGCCGTAGGTGGGCTTGAGGCCGGTGAGGCCGCACAAACTGGCGGGTTGGCGGATCGAGCCGCCGGTATCGGTGCCGGTGACGGCAGGTGCCAGGCGGGCGGCGATCGAAGCAGCGGAACCGCCGGAGGAGCCGCCGGGCACGCGGTTCACGTCCCAGGGGTTCTTTACCGAGCCGTAGTGGGAGGTTTCATTGGAAGAGCCCATGGCGAACTCGTCCATATTGACCTTGCCCAGGGTCACCATGCCGGCCTGCTTGAGCTTGGTTACTACAGTGGCGTCGTAGGGGCTGACGAAGTTGTTCAACATCTTCGAGCCGCAGGTGGTGAGCCAACCTTCGGTACAGAAAATATCCTTGTGGGCGAGGGGGATGCCGAGTAAGGGGCCGGTTTCTCCGGCGGCGCGGCGGGCGTCCATCTCGGCCGCCTGGGCCAGGGTCTTGGCCCGGTCCACGGTGACGAAGGCGTTGTAGGCGGGATTGAACTTTTCTATGCGATCAAGGAACAAACCGGATAGTTCGACGGCGGAAACCTGTTTCGCTGCCAGGGCGGCGGAGAGGTCTTTGAGGGAGGCGTTGATCATCTTCATACCACCTCCGCAGCGCGGAGATGCCAATCAGTTGCCCCCGCCCACGGGGCGGGGGGTAGGGGGTGGGCGGTCAATTTCAGGGGGGACGAAGTTCTCATTCCACCACCCTCGGCACGAGGTAGAGGCCAGCCTCGGTTTCAGGTGCCACAGCCTGGAAGGCTTCCCGGCGGTCGGTTTCAGTCACGGTGTCGGGACGCAGGCGTTGCACCACATCCACGGCATGGGCCATGGGCTCGATGCCGTCGGTGTTCACCGCCTGGAGTTGTTCGATGAAACCGAAGATTCCGTTGAGCTGGTTCAGTGTGGTTTCCGCCTCGGCGGCGGAAAGTTCGAGACGGGCCAATTTGGCAATCCGGCCAATCTCTTCAAGATTCAATGACATGGGGAAAAATCCCTGCTAGAGCGGGTTATACGGACAAGCGCGTTAGGGTATCATAAGCGCCGTTTTGCGCCTTTCTCCGCAATTGTTGTACTTGCGCTAACTCTCTGATTGGAAATACATGTTCGGCCTCCTGCGCTCCTATTTCTCTAACGATCTGGCGATCGACCTGGGCACCGCCAACACCCTCATCTACGTGCGCGGCCGCGGCATTGTGCTGGACGAGCCCTCCGTGGTGGCCATTCGCACCGAAGGCGGCCCCAATGCCAAGAAGACCATCCAGGCCGTCGGCGCATCCGCCAAGCAGATGCTGGGCAAGACCCCG
>RXJP01000071.1:0-10238 GCA_003963315.1 Rhodocyclaceae bacterium
GGGTGGCGGCGAAGAAGGCAAAGAACTTCGCCGAGTCGGACCGCATCCGCGATGAGCTGAAGGCTGCCGGCATTCTGCTGGAGGATTCGGCCAGCGGCACCACCTGGCGCCGGGCATGAGGTGACGCCCCCGGCGGGCGCAAGAATCGGGTCGCCGGCCGGCGGGTTTGCCGCTGTAATGGCGTCTCTCTTGTGGAGGTGCTTCCATGGTTCTGGCGACGCTACATTCGACGCAGACTGATGTGTGTCCCGGCGAACCCGTGAAAAAAGACATCCCTCCGTTTGCGGCTACGACTCAGGCTGCGCGCGATTTCGAACGCATCGCCCGCGTCCTGGATATCCTTTCCCTGCATTGGCGGGAGCAGCCTTCCCTGGCCTGGGTGGCGGCGGAAGCGGGGTTGTCGGAATTCCATCTGCAACGCCTGTTTTCCCACTGGGTCGGCGTCAGTCCCAAGCGTTTCGTCCAATACATCACCAAGGAAGCGGCCCGCAGCTATCTGGCCGACGCCGCCAGCCTGTTGGATGCTGCCCTGGCCTGCGGCTTGTCGGGTAGCGCCCGTTTGCACGACCTGTTCGTCCGCTATGAAGGCATGACGCCGGGGGACTTCAAGGCTTCGTTACGGGGCCGACCGATGACGTGGGGAGAAGTGGCGACGCCCTTCGGCTCGGCTTTGGCAGTGTTCGCGCCGCGCGGCCTGCACCGGCTGGAATTCTTTGCCGATGCTGCGGAGCGCGATTGTCTTTTGGGCGAATGGCGGAAGACCTATCCCCAGGCCCAGTGGCAAGCCGCGGAGCAAGCGCAGTTGAGGCTCCTGGCGCAAGCCTTCCTGCCGGATCGATCGCCCGCGGCGGCGTCAAACGTATCCAGTGGCGATAAGCATGAGGGCAGTACCCTGGCGCTTTGTGTGACCGGGTCCGATTTCCAGCTCAAGGTGTGGGAAGCACTGATGGCGATTCCCCAAGGCAAAACGGTCAGCTATGGCGGTCTGGCTCAGGCCATTGGCCATCCCGGCGCCGCGCGGGCGGTGGGGAATGCCGTGGCGGCGAACACCGTGGCTTGGCTGATTCCCTGCCATCGGGTGATCCGGGAAACCGGCATGCTGGGCCACTATCGCTGGCGTCCAGAACGCAAGCGGGCCATGCTGGGGTGGGAGCAGGCCGGCTTGCCCAGGCCGCCGGAGGGCGGCGGCTAGGCCTTGGCGCTGGGGCGGGCGCTGACCCGCTGGTGCCAGGCCAGTAGTGCAGTGAGTTCGGCGGGAACGGGCATGCGCCCCCAGCCGGCGCCGAAGTCCACCACACTGAGCAGGTGGATGTCGGCCAGGGTATAGGTCGGGCCGGCGACATATTCCGATTCCATCAGCCGCGCATTCATGTCGCGGTAAAAGACTTGGGCCCGTTGCCGACCCCGTTCCACCAGGGCGGGAATCTGTGGCGTCGGCTCGGGGCCGGGCAGCGCCCTGTCCTTGAAGGCGGGGCTGGCATTGCGCATTACCTCGGCCACGGCATTGAAGCCGTCGGCATCGATGCGCTGATACCACATGACGATCTGCGCCCGCTCCAGGGGCGTGGCGCCCAGCAGCGGCGGCTCGGGGTGCAGCGCCTCCAGGTATTCGCAAATAGCCAGACAATCCGAAAGACAGGTGCCGTCGTCCAGTTCCAACATGGGCACCGTGCAACGGGGATTTCTGGCACGGAACTCAGGACCGAGCTGTTCGCCCTTGGCCAGGTCCACCGCCACCCTGGGAATATCCAACCCCTTTTCGGCCAGGAAAATCCGCAAACGGCGCGGGCTGGGAGCTGGGTAGTCGTAGAGGCGCATCGGTGTCTCCTGGCGAGGGGCTTGGGATCAGCCGGCGAAGAAATCCTTCACCTTGTCCATCCAGGACTGGGCGCGGGGGTTGTGCTTCTGCGCATTGCCCTGGCTGATTTCCTCGAACTCCTTGAGCAGTTCCTTTTGCCGGTCGGTGAGGCTGACCGGGGTTTCCACCGCCACATGGCAGAGCAGGTCACCGTGGCCGATGGAACGGATGCCCTTGATGCCCTTGCCGCGCAGGCGGAACACTTTGCCCGACTGGGTTTCGGCGGGAATCTTGAGTTTCGCCACGCCGTCCAGGGTGGGGATCTCGATCTCACCGCCCAGGGCAGCCACGGTGAAGCTGATGGGCATTTCACAGTGCAGGTCGTCGTGGTCACGCTGGAACACGGCGTGGGCCTTGAGGTGCACCTGCACGTAGAGGTCGCCGGGAGGGCCGCCGTTGACGCCGGGCTCGCCCTCGCCGGTGAGCCGGATGCGATCGCCTTCGTCGATGCCGGCGGGAATCTTGACCGACAGGGTCTTGTGGGTCTTCTTGCGGCCCGCGCCGTGGCAACTGGGGCAGGGGGTGGGGATGTAGCGGCCGGTGCCGTGGCACTTGGGGCAGGTCTGCTGGATGGAGAAGAAACCCTGCTGCATACGCACCTGGCCGTGGCCGTTACAGGTGGGGCAGGTCTTGGGCTCGGTGCCTTTCTTGGCGCCGCTGCCGCCGCAATCCTCGCACTCTTCCATGGTGGGAATGCGGATGCGGGTCTCGGCGCCGCGGGCGGCCTCTTCCAGGCTGATTTCCAGGTTGTAGCGCAGGTCGGCGCCGCGATAGACGTTGGACCGTCCGCCGCCGCCCTGACGACCGCCAAAGATGTCGCCGAAGATATCGGAGAAGGCATCGGCAAAGCCGCCGGCCCCGCCGCCGCCCATGCCGGCTTGCGGATCCACACCAGCGTGGCCGTATTGGTCGTAGGCGGCGCGCTTGTTGCCGTCGGAGAGGATCTCGTAGGCTTCCTTGGCCTCCTTGAACTGCTCCTCGGCCTTGGGGTTATCCGGGTTGCGGTCCGGATGGTATTTCATGGCCAGCTTGCGGTAGGCCTTCTTGATCTCGTCGTCGTTCGCATCGCGATTGACGCCAAGAATTTCATAAAAATCACGTTTCGCCATGGCGGTCTCTCAGTAACGCAAATGGGCCGCGGCTGATTTCAGCCGACGGCCCGTTTCTCTTTTGACGAACGATTACTTCTTGTCTTTGACTTCGGTGAATTCCGCATCCACCACGTCGCCGTCGTCCTTCTTGGCCTCGCCGCCGGGGGCTGCGCCAGCACCGGCAGCGCCCGCAGCAGCCTGGGCGTCGGCGTAGATCTTCTCGCCCAGCTTCTGGCTGACTTGGGCCAGGGCTTCGGACTTGGCATCCAGAGTGGCCTTGTCGCCGGACTTGATGGCTTCTTCAGCATCCTTGATGGCGGTCTCGATGGCTTCCTTCTCGGCGGCTTCGATCTTGTCGCCGTGTTCGGTGACGGCCTTCTTCACGGAGTGCACCAGGGTATCGAGCTGGTTGCGGGCATCCACCAGTTCGTGGGCCTTCTTGTCTTCCTCGGCGTGGGCCTCGGCGTCGCGCACCATGGCCTGGATTTCCTCTTCACTCAAGCCGGAGTTGGCCTTGATGGTGATCTTGTTTTCCTTGCCAGTGGCCTTGTCCTTGGCGGACACGTGCAGGATGCCGTTGGCGTCGATGTCGAAGGTCACTTCGATCTGGGGCATGCCGCGAGGAGCGGGCGGAATGTCGGACAGGTTGAACTGGCCCAGGCTCTTGTTGCCGGCGGCCATTTCCCGTTCGCCTTGCAACACGTGGATGGTCACGGCGGACTGGTTGTCGTCGGCGGTGGAGAAGGTCTGGCTCTGCTTGGTGGGGATGGTGGTGTTCTTGGTGATGAGCTTTGTCATGACGCCGCCCAAGGTTTCGATACCCAGGGAGAGGGGCGTCACGTCCAGCAGCAGCACGTCCTTCACTTCACCTTGCAGCACGCCGCCCTGGATGGAGGCGCCGATGGCCACGGCTTCGTCGGGGTTCACGTCCTTGCGGGGTTCCTTGCCGAAGAGTTCTTTTACCTTTTCCTGCACCTTGGGCATACGGGTCATACCGCCCACCAGGATCACGTCGCCGATATCCTCGATCTTGACGCCGGCATCCTTGATGGCCATGCGGCAGGGGGCGATGGTGCGTTCGATCAGTTCTTCCACCAGGGATTCGAACTTGGCGCGGGTGATCTTCAGGGCCAAGTGCTTGGGACCGGAGGCGTCGGCGGTGATGTAAGGCAGGTTGACTTCGGTCTGCATGCCGGAGGAAAGCTCGATCTTGGCCTTTTCGGCGGCTTCCTTCAGGCGTTGCAGGGCCAGCACGTCCTTCTTCAGGTCGACGCCTTGTTCCTTCTTGAATTCGTCGATGATGTAGTCGATCAGGCGTTGGTCGAAGTCTTCACCGCCGAGGAAGGTATCGCCGTTGGTGGACAACACTTCGAACTGGTGCTCGCCGTCGATTTCAGCGATGTCGATGATGGAGATATCGAAAGTACCGCCGCCCAAGTCGAATACCGCGATCTTGCGGTCGCCTTCCTGCTTGTCGAGGCCGAAGGAAATGGCGGCGGCCGTGGGTTCGTTGATGATGCGCTTGACTTCCAGGCCGGCGATGCGGCCGGCGTCCTTGGTGGCCTGGCGCTGGCTGTCGTTGAAGTAGGCGGGCACGGTGATGACGGCCTCGGTGACTTCTTCGCCGAGGTAGTCTTCGGCGGTCTTCTTCATCTTCTTCAGCACTTCGGCGGAAACCTGGGGCGGCGCCATCTTCTTGTCCCGCACGGACACCCAGGCGTCGCCGTTGTCGGCCTTGACGATGGCGAAGGGCATCAGGTCGATGTCCTTCTGCACTTCCTTCTCTTCGAAGCGGCGGCCGATCAGGCGCTTCACCGCATACAGGGTGTTCTTGGCATTGGTCACGGCCTGGCGCTTGGCGGGGGCACCCACCAGGATTTCGCCGTCTTCGGCGTAGGCCACGATGGAAGGCGTGGTGCGCGCGCCTTCGGAGTTTTCAATCACCTTGGGTTTGCCCCCTTCCATGATGGAAACGCAGCTGTTGGTGGTGCCCAGGTCGATGCCGATAATCTTGCCCATGTCGAGTTCCTTCGTTCTGAATGTTGTTTGCCTTGCGGCGAATACTTGCTTGTTCTGGAAGTGGGGCTATTGCCCCCGATTTCAAGCCCTTATTGGGACACCACGACCAAGGCCGGACGAATTACCCGGTCATGGAGGGCATAGCCCTTTTGCAACACGGTGAGCACGGTGTTGGACTCGGTGCCTTCGGGGCCGGGAATCTGGCTGATGGCCTGGTGCTTGTGGGGGTCGAACTTCTGACCCACCGGGTTGATTTCATTGAGGGTGGATTTTTCGAAGGCGGCCGCCAGTTGCTTGAGGGTCAGTTCAACGCCGGATTTGAGGGTCTCGGCATCCTGCTTTTCATTGGCCAGCGCGGCTTCCAGGCTGTCCTTTACTGCAAGCAATTCGCCGGCGAACTTTTCCACGGCAAACTTGCCGGCCTTGGCGATGTCGTCCTGGGCGCGACGGCGGATGTTTTCCCCTTCGGCCTTGGCCCGCAGCCAGGCGTCGTGGTGTTCGGCGGCCTTGAGTTCGGCGGCCTTGAGCATGTCCTCTAGGCTGGGCATGATTTCGGGGGCATCCGCGGGGGCGGTGTCTTGGGGTTCCGGGCTTGGCGCTTGATTTTCGAGGGAGTCCGTCATGATTCGTGGGTCGGTTGGCTAAAGGGGGCTGCACGGGGCAATGCGCACCATATGGGGCGCCGAAAAGGTATTTCAAGAGGGGCAGTGAAAAAAATACGGCTCCCGCAGGAGCCGTATTTTCAAAGAGGGCAGGTTTCAGGTGCGGAAGCGGCCCACGGCATTTTGCAGGTTGTTGGCCAGGGTTTGCAGGGCGTGGGCGGCGGCGGCAGTCTGGTCGGAGGCCGTGTTGTTCTCCCGGGCCATGGCGGCAATGGCCTCGATGGTCTTGGCCACTTCAGTAAACACCCGGCGCTGCTCCTCGGTGGCGGCGGCGATGGTGTCCAGCCCTTGGCCGACTTCAGTCACTGAACTAGCAGCGGAAGTCAGCACATCGGCCACGGTTTCCACGGATTTCTGGCTGGACGCGATGTGAGACAGGCCCTCATCGATGGCATGGCGCACCGCTTCCGATTGCTCGGTGAGGCCCCGGGTCACGGTGTCGATCTCGCTGGCTGATGCGGCGGATTTTTCCGCCAGTTTGCGCACTTCGTCCGCCACCACGGCGAAGCCGCGGCCCTGTTCCCCGGCCCGGGCTGCCTCAATGGCGGCGTTGAGGGCCAGCAGGTTGGTCTGGTCGGCGATGTCCCGCACTTCCCGGGTCATGCCGGTGATGGCTTCCATGCTGGCGACGAATTGGCTAACGGAATCGGCGATCTGACGCACGGTGTTCTCCACCATTTCCACTTCGCCCACCAATTTGTCCAGGCTGCGGGTGCCTTCCAGGGAGCGGCGCTCGCTCTCCTGGGATTGCACGTGAACCTGGTCGGTGCTGTGGGCGATATCGGAGATGCTGGAGACGATTTTTTCCACTGCATCCGCCGCTTTGTCCGCCATGGCATGCTGCTGGGTGGAGCTGGAAGCCACTTTTTCCGCGCCATTGACCAGATCCCGGGCGGCGGTAGACACTTGGCCCGCCGATTCGCCCACATGGCGCACCAGGCCGGAGAACTTGAGCATCATGTCGTTGAAGACGGAGGAGGCTTGGCCGATTTCATCCTGGCCTTTCACTTCCAGGCGTCGGGTCAGGTCGCCTTCACCCGAGGCGATGTCCCGCAGGCCGCTCACCATCTTGTCGATGGGGTGGGTGACGAAGTTGCGGATGAACAAATAAATGAAGGTGAGCAGCGGGATGCTGATGACCAGTGCGGCCAGCAGGGATTTCACCCGCTGGGCGGCCACGGCGGCATTCACGTTATTCAGGGATATCTTCATGCTGACCAGGCCGAGGGCGGTTTTTTCTTCCACCTGATGGCACATCAGGCAATCCTTGCCCAAGTAGTTGTGCTGGGCCAGGGCGGGGCGAACCACGCGCAGGAATTCGCCTTTTTCATCGGCCTGGACTTCCACATATTCCTTGCCGGTGGTGAAAACCTGTTGCTCCACCGCATCGGGCTTGATGTCGTCCTTGGCATTGCCGGGGCCGAATTGTTTGGTCACGGCGTCACCGCGGATTACCTTGAGGTCGCGGATGATGGACAGTTGCTTGATCTGGTCGAGGAATACGTCCCGTTGCCCAACGGTGCCGGTGATCATCATCCCGGTCAGGCCGGCCAACGTGGCTTCATGCATGGAGAGGGAGAACTCCTTGGCCTGGGCGATGGCGGTTTCCCGATTAGTGTGACTTTCCCAGAGAATCATTCCGGTCCAGGCCAGGGTCAGCATGAACCAGATGGCCAAGGTAAGCCGAAACCAGATTTTCATGTCCGAAATGCGCGCCATTGAAACTTCCTTCCAGGGAGATGCGGCGAAGTTTATGCCGGAATTTCCCTAGATAGTGAGGGGAATTGGTTCCGCTTAAACGCTGAGATCGACTTCCTGCAATGTCCCTGTACTACCGTCTTCCCGCAAATACAGGCCAGAGGCGGAAATCATGCCCAGATCACTGTTTTGGCTGCCGCGTAAGGCGAAGGGGGTCGCCACCCGGCCCAAGTACAGGGCGCCGATTTGATGTTGGGCCAAGGACTGCAAACCACCGTATTGTCCGTTACCGTCCGCGCCGGGTTGCCAGACGGAAAGTTTGCTGTAAGCGTTGTCGTTTTCATCCAGCCAGCCATTGTGGTCGCTGTCCAGGGCGGCCAGTTCGCCGAAGCCCGAGTCGGTGGCAGGGCCGAACAATTCGCTGCCGTTGTCGATGCGGCCATTGCCGTTCCGGTCGAAGGCCAGGTAGCCGCTGCCGGGAGCCAGTTGGGCAATGCTTTCCCGGTTTCCGTCGTTGTTCAGATCAAAGCTGAATTTCCCGTCTTGCAATTGGGCGGCGTTTCCGCCGAAATTGATCACCAGGGGGTCTTTGCGGCGGGCGTCGCCGGCACGGATGCTGATATCGGTTGCGCTGGTGAAACTGCGGCTCATGGATAGGCTGAGGTTTAGTTGGATGCTTTTGCCATCCGCGGTAAGCACGGTGCCTTGCATGGATACCTGAGTAGTTTCGGTCTCGCTGTGACTCTGGTGGAAATCGTAGGCGATGCCGTAGCCGGCGGATTTTTGCGCCGGTGCTTGGGTCGTATCCTGGACCTGCTGCGCCGATGCCGGCGTGCCTTGGCCACTCTTCCAGTCGGCGGAGGTAAACACCTTCACCGGCTTGCCCGTGAGCCACTCCAGCACTTGTTTCACCAGCAACAGGAAAGGATCGTTTTCCGCAGCCTTGGTGGCGTTATCGATGGCGGATTGCTCCGTCGATGCCTGGCTGGACAGGGCTTGTCCGGCGGCGGAGATTTGCGCCGTCGGGGCGTTGCTGCGTTCCCCGACCCAGGCTTCCAGGGACTCCCGGCGTTCGTCCCGTTGGATATAACTGTGGCTGGCTTGCAGGGTCAAATAGGATGCGCTGATTTTCATGGCGGGCCGTTCGATTCTGGTGGTGGACATGTCCGTCAACGGCGCACTAACTCATTGCTTTAACTTCATTTTTTCGCGGGGATTGGAGGCTTCGTGAAAACAATCGCTTAGGCGACGGATTGAATCCAACCTATGAGATTGCGTGCATCCATGGCGCCGGATTGGCGGGTGATCTCCCGTCCGCCGCGAAAGACCACCAGGGTGGGGATGCTGCGGATATTGAAGCGGGCTGCCAGGGCTTGGTGTTCCTCGGTATTGACCTTGGCCAGGCGATAGCGGGGCTCCAGCTGTCCGGCCGCTTGGGCAAAGGCCGGCGCCATGGCCCGGCAGGGGCCGCACCAGGGGGCCCAGAAGTCCACGACCACGGGGAGGTCGGAGCGGCCGATATGGGTGTCGAAGCTTGTACTGTCCAGTTCCAGCGGTTTGCCTTCAAAGAGCGGATGTTTGCATTTGCCGCAGGTGCCGCCATCGGTCAGGCGTTCAGTGGGGACGCGGTTGCCGGCGTGGCAATGGGGGCAAACGACGATCACGGATGTAGTCACGATCAGGCTCCTAGATGGGATCACTCTAATATCCGGGCGGTTCAGGACAATTCAAGAGACGGGATGGGCGGCCTATACTTGCAGCCCGTTTTCATAGACCTGTGCGGCCCATGATGAAAAAGCCCCTCTTTTTTGCGCTGCTGCCTGCGGCGCTGCTTGCTGCGTCGTCAACAGTCCAGGCGGAAGGATTCGCCGATTTGTTACGGGGCGTGACCAACGCCATCGGCGGCGCGGCGGCGCCGGCGCAACCCGCTTCCGGCGTGACGCCGGTGATCGGTGTCCGCGGCATCGACGATGACAATGTGCCCACGCCTACCTCGGGTGGCGGTGGGAACGCTGGATTGAGTCGTCTGGAGCATTGGGCCGAGACAACGCCGTGGGCGGAGGCTGCCGCCGGAAAACGCGGCTTGGTCGCGCGCAATGTCACCCTGGCAGAGGAGGGCAAGCCATGAATCGTTGGACCAGGGGTGTAGGGGCCTTGTGCCTGCTGTGCTTGCCGCTGCTGGCGGCGGGACAGAGCTTCGATCTCAATTCCGCCCTCAATGTGGTCAAGGGGGTGAGCCAGAGTGTTTCTGTCGGCAATATGAGCGAGCAGGAAGAAGTTGCTGTCGGCCGTGATGTCGCAACAGGAGTGCTGGGGCGTTATCGGCTGGTGGAGGACGAACGCCTGCAACGTTATCTCAACCAGGTTGGTGTCTGGGTGGCCATGCAGTCGTCCCGCCCCGGCTTGCCCTGGCGTTTCGCCGCCATCGAGTCTCCTGACATCAATGCCTTCGCCGTGCCGGGGGGGACGGTGCTGGTCACCCAGGGTATGTTGAAGATGTTGGTCAACGAGGCGGAACTGGGCTGTGTGCTCGGCCATGAGGTGGCCCACGTGGAGCACAAGGATCACCTGGCGGTCTTGCAGAAGACGCTCCTGGTGCAGACCGGGGGCAACCTGTTGGCGGCGAAGCAGGACAGCGTGCTGCACAAGCAATTGATCGGCGAGGGGGCTACGCTATTCAATCGTTCCCTGGATCGCGATGCCGAACGCAAGGCGGACGAGGAGGGGGTGGTACTGGCTGCCCGGGCCGGTTACGACCCGGGCACCTGCCTGGGGTTCATGCAGCGGCTGGCGGGGCTCAAGGCCGGGGCCAATGCCCTGGAGGCGCTTTACAAGACCCATCCCGCCGCCAGTGAACGCAAGGGCGATATCGAGAAGGCCTTGCGTCGTTTGCAAGGCGCCAGTGCGGGA
>RXJP01000071.1:10288-42746 GCA_003963315.1 Rhodocyclaceae bacterium
GCCCTTGCAAGTGGCGGCGGGGGCGAAACAGAAGCGCTGAAGTATGTTCGGGAACTGGCCGACGACCACTGTCGCGGCAGGTCCCCGCAAGCCGGCTCAGGCCAGGCCGGCAATCTCGGCCAAGGCGGCGATCCAGTCCGGGCGCTCATTGAGGCAGGGGATGTAGGCGAATTCCTTGCCGCCCGCAGCAAGAAAGGCCTGGCGGCATTCCATGGCGATTTCTTCCAGGGTTTCCAGGCAGTCGGCGGGAAAGCCGGGGCAGATCACATCCACGGTGCGCAATCCTTCCCGGGCCAGTTGTTCGAGGGTGGGCTGGGTATAGGGTTGCAGCCATTTGGCCGCGCCGAAACGGGACTGGAAGCAGGCCAGCCATTGGTCTTGGGACAGGTCCAGGGCCTGGGCCAGCGCGGCGGCGGTGGCGAGGCACTGGTCCGCATAGGGATCGCCCTTGTCCACCGCCCGCTGGGGTATGCCATGGAAGCTCATCACCAGCTTTTCGCCGCGGCCGTTGCGTTCCCAGTGATCCCGCATCGATGCGGCCAGGGCGGCGATATAAGCGGGATGCCGATGGTAATCGGGAATCAGCCGTGGGGCCGGCATTTCGGGATGCCGGCGTTGCCAGGCCTTGACCGCATCCTCCGTGCTGGCCGTGGTGCTGCCCGCATATTGGGGATAGAGCGGTAGCACGGTGATTTCTTCTGCATCCGCGGCGGCAAGTCTATCCAGGGCGGTGGCGACGGAAGGCTCGCCGTAACGCATGCCCCATTCGAAGAGAACGTTCTGTTGGCCCCGGGAGCCGATGAGTCCCTTGAGGAGTTTCGCCTGGCGTTCGGTGTGCACTTTCAGCGGGGAGCCTTCCGCCATCCATATCTTGGCGTACTTGGCCGCCGACTTGGCGGGGCGGGTGTTGAGGATGATGCCGTTGAGGATGGGCCACCAGAGGATGGGGGGGATTTCCACCACCCGGCGGTCCGAGAGGAACTGCTTGAGGTATTTGCGCAGGGCCGGGGCCGTGGGGGCTTCCGGGGTGCCCAGGTTAACCAGCAGCACGCCGGTTTTACCGCCGCTGTCAGTTCGGTGGTCGGATGCGGGGTCGGATTTTGGCATTACGGATCAGGAGGCGGAGAGGGCGGAGGAGATCAATTTGGCGGTGACATCCACGATGGGGATCACCCGCTCATAGGCCATGCGGGTGGGGCCGATGACGCCCACGGTGCCCACCACCTGGCCGTCCACTTCGTAGGGGGCGGCCACCACGCTGCATTCGTCCAGGGGCGCGATGCCGGATTCGCCGCCGATGAAGACCTGCACCCCTTCCGCCCGATTCGACAACTCCAGCAGTTGGGACAGGGTGGTCTTGTGTTCGAACAGGTCGAACAGTTGGCGCAGGCGGCTCATGTTGGAGGAGAAGTCCTCCACATCGAGCAGATTGCGCTCGCCGGAAATCACATACTGGGCCGAGGTGTCGCTGGTGGCTTCCTGGCCAGCTTCGACGGCGGCGGCCATCAGTTCTGTCATGTCGGTGCGCAGTTGTCGCAACTCGTCCTGCAAACGGGCGCGCATTTGCTCGAAGTCGAGGCCGATGCAGTTCTGGTTGAAGTAGTTGGCGGCTTCCACCAGTTCGGAGGGCGTGTAGTTGCGCTGGGTGAACAGGATACGGTTCTGTACTTCGCCATCGGCGGTGACGATGATGAGCAGGATGCGCTTGTCGGAGATATTGATGAACTCTACCTGTTTGATGCGGGGCTGCTGGCGTCGGGGCGCCACCACCACCCCGGCGAAGTGGGTGAGTTCCGATAGCAGTTGCGAGGCCTGGCTGATGATGCGCTGGGGCTGGTTGGGTTGGATGGCGCCCTTGATGTCCGAGATTTCCTGCCGCGCCAAGGGCTGTACCGTGAGCAGGGTGTCCACGAAGAGGCGGTAGCCCAAGGGCGTCGGCACCCGGCCGGCGGAGGTGTGGGGGCTGGTGATGAAACCCATCTCCTCCAGGTCGGACATCACGTTACGGATGCTGGCGGGGGAGAGCTCCAGGCCCGAATACTTGGACAGGGTGCGCGATCCGATGGGCTGACCTTCCGCGATATAGCGTTCGATCAGGGTCTTCAGCAGGGTCTGGGCGCGGGCGTCAAGCATGGGGTGATTCTAACGTCAGAAGCGCACGCCAAGGGAGACGCGGGTCATGTCCAGGGCGGTGAAGTTGACCTTGGGATCCCGTGCAATGCGCAGGAAAAAAGGCGCGACATCGCCGGTGAGGGAGAGGCCTGTGCCGGAATAGGTCTGGTCGTCGGCACCGCGGCCCCTTTTGTAGGAAAGGTCCACCGTCAGGCGCAGGGCCGGGCTGACGTAGCCGCGCCAGACGCCGTGGGTGACCCGTTGTCCGGTATCGAGGCGGTCGTCGAAGGTGGTATAGAGGCTGGTGTTGGCGCCGTTCTCGCTGCGATGGCCCAGGCCAAGCGTGATGGCGTCGTTGGGGTCGAAGTTGAGGTTGTAGTAGTCGCGCAAATTGGTTCGGCCGAACCCCCAGATGGCATAGGTGTCGTTGCCCACTTCGCCGGATACCGAGCCGCCGATGAAGCCACCGCCCGCGAGCTGGCCGGAGAGCGTCATGCGCGCCAAGCCGAAATCAAAATTACGCTCCAGCCCGCCCCGGGTCTGGGCGTAGCCGTCTGACTGGCGGTACTGTCCCAACCAGAAGGTGAGGTCAGTGGTGGCGCCGCGCAGGTTGATATCCGTTGCATGGCTGTCGTCGGAAAGCTGATACCAGGAGGGCGTCAGCTTGTATTCGAGGGTATCGCTCTGGGAGATATCCTTTTCGCCGGGTTTTGTGGCATCGGCCAGGGTGAGCAAAGGGGATAGGAGGCCGATGGCCAGCAGGCAGCGAAAGGGAAGGGGCGTGACGGTCATGGGGACTCGATTCGTGGGGCGACCCGGTATTGTGCCACCGCAAAGGAAAACGCCCCGGCCTTGTGGGCCGGGGCGTTGAGGTTGCCGGTCTGGGTAAGAGCGGCGGGCCTTTAAAACGGATTTAGAGGGTGACGGTGTCGGCCACTTCCCTGAATTCGGCGATCTGGTCGAAGTTCATGTAGCGATAGACGTCGGCGGCCTTGGCATTCACGGCCTTCACCTGCTCCTGGTACTCGGCCACAGTGGGCAGCTTGCCCATCAGGGCGGCGACGGCGGATAGCTCGGCGGACGCGAGATAGACGCGGGTGTCGATGCCCAGGCGGTTGGGGAAGTTGCGGGTGGAGGTGGACACCGCGGTGCTGCCCTTGCGGATCTGCGCCTGGTTGCCCATGCAGAGGGAGCAGCCGGGCATTTCCATGCGGGCGCCGGATTTACCCAGCACCGAGTAGTAGCCTTCCTCGTTGAGGATCATGGCGTCCATCTTGGTGGGCGGGGCGATCCAGAGGCGGGTGGGGATGTCGGACTTGCCGTCCAGCACCTTGCCCGCGGCGCGGAAGTGGCCGATGTTGGTCATGCAGGAGCCGATGAAGACTTCGTCGATCTTGTCGCCGGCCACTTCGGACAAGGGCTTCACGTCGTCCGGGTCGTTGGGGCAAGCCAGCAGGGGCTCGGCCACATCGGCCAGGTCAATCTCGATCACGGCGGCGTATTCGGCATCGGCATCGGGCGCCAACAGGGTGCCTGTGGCGATCCACTCTTCCATGGCCTTGATGCGGCGGGTCAGGGTGCGCTTGTCGTCGTAACCTTCGGCGATCATCCACTTCATCAGGGTGATGTTGGAGCGCATGTACTCGACGATGGGTTCCTTGTTCAGGCGCACCGTGCAGCCGGCGGCGGAGCGCTCGGCGGAAGCGTCGGTGAGTTCAAAGGCTTGTTCCACCTTGAGGTCGGGCAGGCCTTCGATTTCCAGGATGCGGCCGGAGAAGATGTTCTTCTTGCCTTGCTTGGCCACGGTGAGCAGGCCCTGCTTGATGGCGTAGTAGGGGATGGCGTTAACCAGGTCGCGCAGGGTGATGCCGCGCTTGCCGGCTTCGGCCAGGGAACCCTTGAAGCGCACCAGGACGGATTCGGGCATGTCCAGGGGCATCACGCCGGTGGCGGCGGCAAAAGCCACCAGGCCGGAACCGGCGGGGAAGGAGATGCCGATGGGGAAACGGGTGTGGCTGTCGCCGCCGGTGCCCACGGTGTCGGGCAGCAGGAAGCGGTTGAGCCAGGAGTGGATCACGCCGTCGCCGGGGCGCAGCGACACGCCGCCGCGGGCGGTGATGAAGCTGGGCAGGGTGCGGTGGGTCTTCACGTCCACCAGTTTGGGGTAAGCGGCGGTGTGGCAGAAGGACTGCATGACGAAATCGGCGGAGAAGCCCAGGCAGGCCAGATCCTTCAGCTCATCGCGGGTCATGGGGCCAGTGGTGTCCTGGGAACCGACGCTGGTCATGCGGGGTTCGCAGTAGGTGCCGGGACGGACGCCCTTGCCTTCGGGCAGGCCGACGGCGCGGCCGACCATCTTCTGTGCCAGGCTGAAGCCCTTGCCGGTATCGGCGGGGGTGCCGGGCAGGCGGAACAGGGTGGAGACGGGCAGGCCGAGGGCTTCGCGGGCCTTGCTGGTGAGGCCGCGACCGATGATGAGATTGATCCGGCCGCCGGCGCGCACTTCGTCGAAGATGACATCGGACTTGACCTTGAATTCGGCAATCACGGCGCCGTTCTTCAAGGCCTTGCCTTCATAGGGGCGCAGTTCGATCACATCGCCCATGTCCATCTTGGACACATCGAGTTCGATGGGCAGGGCGCCGGCATCTTCCATGGTGTTGTAGAAGATGGGGGCGATCTTGGCGCCCAGGCAGACGCCGCCGAAGCGCTTGTTGGGCACGAAGGGGATGTCCTCGCCGGTGAACCAGAGCACGGAGTTGGTGGCGGACTTGCGGCTGGAACCGGTACCCACCACGTCGCCAACGTAGGCAATCAGATTGCCCTTCTTGGCCAGGGCATCGAGTTGTTTGAGCGGGCCACGGTTGCCGGGTTCGTCCGCTTCGATACCGGGGCGGGGGTTCTTCAGCATGGCCAGGGCATGCAGCGGAATGTCGGGGCGGGACCAGGCGTCGGGCGCGGGAGAAAGGTCGTCGGTATTGGTTTCGCCGGTGACCTTGAACACCGTGAGGGTCATGCTCTGGGGGACTTCGGGACGGCTGGTGAACCACTCAGCGTCCGCCCAGGATTGCAGCACGGCCTTGGCGTTGGCATTACCGGCCTTGGCCAGTTCGGCCACGTCATGGAAGAAGTCGAACATCAGCAGGGTGGACTTGAGGGCCTTGGCGGCGATGGCGCCCACTTCGGCGTCGCCCAGCAGGTCGATCAGGGGCTTCACGTTGTAGCCGCCGACCATGGTGCCCAGCAGCTCGGTGGCCTTGGCACGGGAAATCAGGCCGCAGGATTCTTCACCCTTGGAGACCTTGGCCAGGAACTCGGCCTTGACCTTGGCGGCATCGTCCACACCGGCGGGAACGCGGTAGGTGAGCAGCTCCACCAGGAAAGCCTCTTCACCCTTGGGCGGGCTTTTCAGCAGGGCGATCAGTTCGGTGGTCTGTTGGGCAGACAGGGGCAGCGGGGGGATACCCAGCGCGGCACGCTCGGCTACATGCTGGCGGTAGGCTTCAAGCATGGCAATTCCTCTCGTAATGTGAAGGTGAAGAAATCGGGTTCATCAATCGGTGTTGCTGAAAAAACGTTGTTCGGCGTCGGCGGGCAGCGCCATGCCGGTGGTCTTGGCCCGTTGCAGCAGCTCCCAGTAATAGCGGTAGGAGGCCCGGTCATGGAGCTTGCCGTTCCACTGGATCGGGCCCCAGTGGGCGTTCTGGGCGTTGATCAGGATGGAGACCGCGTCGGACACTTCGGCAAAGTCGGGCCGCATGGCTTCGACAATGGGCTGGATCTGGCTGGGATGGATGCTCCACATGCGCAGATAGCCGAATTCCTGGCGGGCGCGCAGGGCGTCGGCACGGACCATTTCGGAATCTCGGATCTCGGTGGTGACGTTATGGGACGGCACCACGCCGTTACCCAGGGCAGCGGCGGAAATCTCGCATTTGGCGCGGACGACCAAGGGATGTTCAAACTGGCCCGGAGAGCGCATGGCGCTGCCCGGGATGGCGCCGTGGTGGGCGCTGACGAAGTCCATCAGGCCGAAGTCGATGCTTTCCACCCGGGGCAGGGCGGCGATCTGCCAGGCTTCCTTCAGGGCGCCATGGGTTTCGATCAGGACATGGACCGGAATTTCCCGGGCGATGCCGTAATGCTGGCGCATATCGTCGAGGTAGCTGACCTGGGTCAGTACGTCGTCGGCGGATTCGGGTTTGGGCAATACGATGTAGGCGAGGCGGCTACCGGCCTTGCCGACGATGATTTCGAGATCGTTCTGCCAGTGGGCATGGCGCACGTCGTGGATACGAGCGCCGACGCGACCATAGCGGTTGGCGCTGTCCATGATGACGGCGGCAACCATATCTGCATGTTCGGTTTCCTGTCCGGCTTTGGCGCCGTCTTCGCAGTCACAGGTGATGTCGAAGATGGGGCCCATTTCGGTCTGGAGTTCCAGGGCCTTGCGGATCAGTTTTTCGCTGCCGGCGTAGTGCTCGCAGGCAGGCAGGAAGGGGAAAGGGGCTTCCCCTTCGTAAAGAATGTCGGCGGGATGGGCGTAGCCGTTCATGGATATATGTTCGTCCTGGCTTTCTTCATCCCGCCTTCGGCATCAGGCCAGCATGTCCTTGACGCCGTCCTGCTCTTCCTGGAGTTCCTTCAGGGTGAAATCCATCTTCTCGCGGGAGAAGGCATCGATTTCCAGGCCGGTGACACGCTCGTACTTGCCGTTGGCGCAGGTGACGGGGACGCCGTACATGGTGCCGGCGGGGATGCCGTAGGAACCGTCGGAGGGAATGCCCATGGTGACCCACTTGCCGTTGGTGCCCAGGGCCCAGTCGCGCATGTGGTCGATGGCGGCGTTGGCAGCAGAAGCCGCGGAGGAAAGGCCGCGGGCTTCAATGATGGCGGCGCCGCGCTTGCCCACCTTGGGGATGTACTCGTTCTTGTACCAGGCGTCGTCGTTCACGACCTTCGGAGCGGGCTGGCCGCTGATGGTGGTGAAGCGGATATCCGGGTACATGGTGGGGGAGTGGTTGCCCCAGACGATCATGCTGTCGATGTCGTTCACGGTCTTGCCGGTCTTGGCGGCCAGTTGGGACAGGGCGCGGTTGTGGTCCAGACGCAGCATGGCGGTGAAGTTGCCAGCGGGCAGGTCGGGGGCGGACTTCATGGCGATCCAGGCGTTGGTGTTGGCGGGGTTGCCCACCACCAGAACCTTGACGTTGCGGGAAGCCACCTTGTTCAGGGCCTTGCCTTGGGCCACGAAAATCTTGGCGTTTTCCAGCAGCAGATCCTTGCGCTCCATGCCGGGGCCGCGGGGGCGGGCGCCAACCAGCAGGGCGTAATCGACATCCTTGAAGGCGACTTCGGGATCGTCAGTGCCAACCATGCCGGCCAGCAGGGGGAAGGCACAGTCTTCCAATTCCATCATCACGCCCTTCAGAGCGGCCTGGGCCTTCTCCATGGGCAGTTCCAGCATTTGCAGGATGACGGGCTGATCCTTGCCCAGCATTTCGCCGGAGGCAATGCGGAACAGAAGGGCGTAACCGATTTGTCCAGCGGCGCCGGTTACAGCAACTCGAACAGGGGCTTTTGCCATTTGGGGAACTCCTAGTGAGGCAGGTTGCGTTGAGAAATGGGGCATGCAAACGATGGCGGCGAAGGCTGGGTTGCCATGCAAGGGAAATATTGCAGCAACCCGTGAGCGTTAAAACCTTGGCGGTCGGGGGGCTTGCGCTAGGCCGAATCGACGGTGATGGTAGAGCCGGATGCAATTCGTGTCAATAGCTATCTTATGTCTTATATAAGACATAAGATAGCATGTGGACGCTTTAGGGTTTTTATGATCCAATGCGGGCCATGGCGCAGGAATCCCCTACTTTCAGTCCACTCTATCGACAGATCAAGACCCTGATCGTTCAGGGGCTTGAGAACGGCGAGTGGCGGCCCGGTGAGGCCATCCCCAGCGAGTCCGATCTCGCTGTGCGATTCAATGTCAGCCAGGGAACGGTGCGTAAGGCAATTGACGAAATGGCGGCGGAAAATCTCGTCGTCCGCCGTCAAGGCAAAGGTACTTATGTCGCCACTCACAGTGATCCTCGCGCATTCTTCCGCTTTCTCCGGCTGGTACCCCTGTCCGGCGAGGTGGAGCCGTCCATCTCGGTTCCCCTCGAGTGCTGGCGCGCCAAGGCTGGACCTGAGGCGGCCAAGACCTTACAGATCAATATCGGTGAACCCATCATCATCGTTCGCCGCCTGTTGCAATTTTCCGGCAAGCCCGTGGTGGTGGATGAAATCTATCTGCCCGGCGATGTATTCACCGGCTTGACGCTGGATGTCCTCAAGGATTATCAAGGTTCCCTTTACAGCTTGTTCGAAAGCCGCTTCGGTGTGCGCATGATCCACGCGGAGGAACGCATCCGAGCCGTGGCGGCCGACCGGGTCAGCGCCGATTTGCTCGGCGTTGCGGAAGGTGCGCCCTTGCTGTCGGTCGAGCGTGTCAGCTTGACTTATGGCGATAAGCCTGTGGAGTGGCGACGGGGTTTATATTGCACTGCGGAACATTGCTATCTGAATGAGTTGAGTTAGGTTTGATTTGTAGGAACCGGGTCCATGCCCGGTGTAGTCAATGAGGCAGCTCCGTAAGGGGCAACTTAAGCAAAATAGGAGATTGATCGACATGCCAGAACTGACCAAACAGCGCCCGAAATATCTGGCGCTCAATGAAATCCGGTTGCCGGTGCCGGGCTTCGTGTCCATTCTGCACCGGGTAAGCGGTGCAGGCTTGTTCCTGGCGCTGCCCTTCCTGCTCTGTCTGCTGCAATTGTCCTTGGGCAGTGCGGACAATTATCAGACCTATAAGGCCATCGTCGGCCATCCCCTGGCCAAGCTGGTGCTGTTCGGTTTGTGCTGGGCCTACCTGCATCACTTCTGCGCCGGCATCCGTTTCCTGCTGCTGGATATCCATGTCGGCATTGAGAAGGAACAGGCCCGGGCTTCCGCCAAGGGCGTGCTGGCCGTCAGCCTGGGCTTGACGTTGATCGTCGCCCTCAAGTTCCTGGGGGTGTTCTGATGAAAGCCCGTATCGTTGTCGGCGCCCATTACGGGCTGAAAGATTGGATCGCCCAGCGCGTGACCGCCGTGGTCATGGCTCTGTACACGCTGATCCTCGGCATCGCCATCCTTGCTGGGGGTGCGGATAACCAGGAAACCTGGCGTGCCCTGATGGGCAATGTCTTCTTCCGTTTCGTCACCCCCCTGTTTGTGTTGTCCCTGTGCTACCACGCCTGGATCGGCGTGCGTGACATCTGGATGGATTACCTGAAGAACACGGCCGTGCGCCTGACGCTGCACGTGGTGACGATTCTGGTCCTGGTCGGCTACGCCGCCTGGGCTGTGCAGATTATCTGGAGGCTGTAACCGTGAGCTATACCGTTCGCAAATTTGATGCGGTCATCGTCGGCGCCGGCGGCGCCGGTCTGCGTGCCGCGATCCAACTGTCCGAAGCCGGCTTCAAGACCGCCGTGCTGACCAAGGTTTTCCCCACCCGCTCCCACACTGTGGCAGCCCAGGGTGGTGTCGCCGCTTCCCTCGGCAACTCAGAGGAAGATCATTGGCATTGGCACATGTACGACACCGTCAAGGGCTCCGACTGGCTCGGCGACCAGGATGCCATCGAATTCATGGTGCGCAAGGCCAATGAGTGCGTGGTCGAACTGGAACACTACGGCATGCCTTTCGACCGTCTGGACAACGGCAAGATCTACCAGCGCCCCTTCGGCGGCCACATGTCCAACTTTGGCGAAAAGCCCGTGCGTCGCTCCTGTGCCGCGGCCGACCGTACCGGCCACGCCATGCTGCACGCCATGTACCAGCGCAATGTCAAGGTGAACACCCAGTTCTTCGTCGAATGGCAAGCCCTCGACTTGATCCGCGACGCCGAAGGCGACGTGCAGGGCGTGACCGCCATGGACATGGAAACCGGCGAAGTCGTCGCCTTCCATTCCAAGGTCACCATCTTTGCCACCGGCGGTGCCGGCCGCATCTTCTACTCTTCCACCAACGCCTTCATCAACACCGGCGACGGTCTGGGCATGGCCGCCCGTGCCGGCATTCCCCTGGAAGACATGGAGTTCTGGCAGTTCCACCCCACCGGCGTGGCCGGTGCCGGCGTGCTGATCACCGAAGGCGTCCGTGGCGAAGGCGGCATCCTGCGGAATGCCTCCGGCGAACGCTTCATGGAACGCTACGCCCCCAACGCCAAGGATCTGGCTTCCCGCGACGTGGTGTCCCGCGCCATGGTGACTGAAATCAACGAAGGTCGCGGCTGCGGTCCCAACAAGGACTACGTGCTGCTCGACATCACCCACCTGGATCCCGCCACCATCATGAAGCGCCTGCCCGGCATTCGTGAAATCGGCATCCAGTTCGCCGGTGTGGACGCGATCAAGGAGCCCCTGCCCGTGGTGCCGACTTGCCACTACCAGATGGGCGGTATTCCCACCAATTATCTGGGCCAGGTGGTCATTCCCGGTGCCGACGGTCCCAACACCGTGGTCAATGGCTTCTACGCCGCCGGCGAATGTGCCTGTGCCTCGGTGCATGGCGCCAACCGCCTGGGCACCAACTCCCTGCTCGACCTGCTGGTGTTCGGCAAGTCCGCCGGCGAAACTGCGGTGGACGAACTCAAGAAGGGGGCAGCAGCCCACAAGCCCCTGGCCACCGAAGCCATCGAGAAGACCCTGGCCCGCCTGGATCGCCTCAATACCCAGAAGGACGGTGCCAACGTGCACGAAACCCGTCTGGAAATGCAGCGCTCCATGCAGAAGCATGCCGGCGTGTTCCGCTTCAACGACCTGCTCAAGGCCGGTGTCAGCAAGATCATGGAAGTGGCCGATGCCGTGGCTAAGACCGAGATCAAGGACAAGTCCCAGGTGTTCAACACCGCCCGGATCGAGGCCCTGGAACTGGACAACCTGATCGAAGTGGCCAAGGCCACCATGGTGTCTGCCGAGGCCCGCAAGGAATCCCGCGGCGCCCACGTCCGCGACGATGCCCACGACACCCCCGAGACTCCCGACGGCCGCGACGACAAGAATTGGCTCAAGCACACCATCTGGCACCGCGAAGGCAACCGCCTCGAGTACAAGCCGGTGCAGATGAAGCCCCTTACCGTCGACACCATCGAGCTCAAGAAGCGCGCTTACTAAAAAGGACACTGCGATGACGACCGTCCAATTCAAAATCTACCGCTACGATCCCGATAAGGATGCGAAGCCCTATTACCAGGAAATCTCCATCGAGACCGACTCCACGGACAAGAAGCTGCTGGATGCCCTGGTCAAGCTGAAGGCCAAGGACGACACCCTGTCCTTCCGCCGCTCCTGCCGTGAGGGCGTCTGCGGTTCCGACGCCATGAACATCAACGGCAAGAACGGCCTCGCCTGCCTGACCGATCTGGCGTCTCTGCCCCAGCCCATCGTGCTGAACCCGTTGCCCGGCCTGCCGGTGATCCGCGACCTGATCGTGGATATGACCCAGTTCTTCAAGCAGTACCACTCGATCAAGCCCTACCTGATCAACAACGATCCGCCTCCCGAGCGCGAGCGCCTGCAGTCCCCCGAGGACCGCGAAGAGCTGAACGGCCTCTACGAGTGCATCCTGTGTGCCTGCTGCTCCACGTCCTGCCCGTCCTTCTGGTGGAACCCGGACAAGTTCGTCGGTCCTGCCGGTCTGTTGGCCGCTTATCGTTTTATCGCCGACACCCGCGACCAGGCCACCAACGAGCGTCTGGACAATCTGGAAGATCCATACCGGCTGTTCCGTTGCCACACCATCATGAACTGCGTCGATGTCTGCCCGAAGGGACTCAATCCCACCAAGGCCATCGGCAAGATCAAGGACATGATGGTCCGCCGGGCCGTCTGATTGGCTATGGCCATGGATTCCGCAAAGCAAGCCCGCATCGGCCGGCTCAAATGGCATTGCCGGCGCGCTTTGCTGGAACTGGACATCGTTTTTCAACGCTTCTGGGAACTGAAGGGCGATGATCTGGACGAACAAACCGAAACAACCTTGACGCGGTTGCTGGCACTGGAAGACCACGACGTATGGGATCTGGTGAACGGTCGCGCGCAAATCGACGACCCGGCGTTGACCACATTGGCCGAGATGCTGCGCAATACCTGCGTGCCCGAGCCGGTGAAACACTGAAAACTGAAACTTTGCATGACTTTGACAGGGGATAAACCATGACGCAACGTAACGCCACCTTGACCGTTGACGGCAAGACTGTCGACTTTCCCGTGATGACCGGCACCCATGGCCAGGATGTGATCGACATCCGCACCTTGGGCGGCAAGACCGGTCTGTTCACCTATGACTCCGGCTTCCTGTCCACCGCCAGCTGCCAATCCAAGGTCACCTTCATTGACGGTGATAAGGGCGAACTGCTGTACCGCGGCTACCCCATCGAACAGTTGGCCGAGAAATGCAACTTCCTCGAAGTCACCTACCTGCTGAAGAACGGCGAACTGCCCAACGCCAAGCAGAAAGTGGATTTCGAAACCACCATCAAGCAGCACACCATGGTGCACGAGCAGTTGGCCAAGTTCTTCTCCGGCTTCCGCCGCGACGCCCATCCCATGGCCGTCCTGACCGGCGTGGTCGGCGCCTTGTCCGCCTTCTATCACGACGTGATGGACATCGGCGATGCCGAGCACCGCAGCATCAGCTTCAACCGCCTGGTGGCCAAGCTGCCCACCATCGTTGCCATGGCCTACAAGTACAACATCGGCCAGCCCTTCATGCATCCCCGCAACGATCTGGATTACACCGCCAACTTCATGCACATGATGTTCGGCACGCCCTGCGAGGAGTACAAGCCCAACCCCGTGCTGGTGCATGCCCTGGACACCATCTTCACCCTGCATGCCGACCACGAGCAGAACGCCTCCACCTCCACCGTGCGCCTGGCCGGCTCCTCTGGTGCCAATCCCTTCGCCTGTATCGCTGCCGGCATCGCCTGTCTGTGGGGCCCCGCCCACGGCGGCGCAAATGAAGCCTGCTTGCAGATGCTGGAAGAAATCGGCGACGTGTCCCGCGTCGGCGAGTACATCAAGCGCGCCAAGGACAAGAACGACAGCTTCAAGCTGATGGGCTTCGGTCACCGCGTGTACAAGAATTTCGACCCCCGCGCCAAGCTGATGGGCAAGGTCTGCGCCGACGTGCTGGCCGAACTGGGCCTGGAGGACGACCGCCTGTTCAAGCTGGCCAAGGAACTGGAAAAGATCGCCCTGGAAGACGAATACTTCGTCGAGAAGAAGCTCTACCCGAACGTGGACTTCTACTCCGGCATCGTGCAGAAGGCCCTGGGCATCCCCACCTCCATGTTCACCTGCATCTTCGCCCTGGCCCGTACCGTGGGCTGGATGACCCAATGGGAAGAGATGATCACCGATCCCGAATACAAGATCGGCCGTCCCCGCCAGCTCTACATTGGCGCAGCCCGCCGCGACGTTCCTTCCATCGACAAGCGTTAAAACCAACAAGGGGGCGGCGGTCTGGAGGACGCCCCCGTTTTCATAACACTCACCGCAAAGGGTGACATCATGATGAAACAGATGCTCTCGAACTCGTATCTCTTCGGGACCAACACTCCCTACATTGAAGAGTTGTACGAAGACTACCTGGCCAATCCGGCCTCGGTTGAGCCGCAGTGGCGCGACTACTTTGACAAGCTGTCCACGCTGCCCGGCGTCGGTTCCTACACCGGTCCCGATGTGGCCCACGGCCCGGTGATCGCATCCTTCGCGGAGCGGGCCAAGGATGGCACCCTGCACACCCCGCCCAAGTCGGTGGTGGCCGATGAAAAGCAGGCCAAGGTGACGCAACTCATCAACGCCTACCGTTTCCTCGGCAACCGTTGGGCGCAACTGGACCCCCTCAAGCGCATCGAGCGTCCCAGCGTACCTGAACTGGAGCCGTCCTATTACGGCTTCACCGAAGCCGATCTGGGGCAAAGTTTTGCCACCGATTCCTTCTCTGCCGCTGTGGGCGCTGACCATGCCACCCTGCGCGAGATACTCGAAGCCGCCCGCCAGACCTATTGCGGCAGCATCGGCGCCGAGTATATGTACATCAGCGACACCAAGAAGAAGCTCTGGGTGCAATCCCGGCTGGAGGCCTTGCGTGCCACGCCCAAATACTCCACTGAAGAGAAAAAGCGCTTCCTTGAACGCCTTACCGCGGCGGAAACCCTGGAGCGCTACCTCCATACCAAGTATGTGGGCCAGAAGCGTTTCTCCCTGGAAGGGGGCGAGTCCACCATCGTCGCCATGGACGAACTGGTGCGTGTCGCCGGTGGTCTGGGCGTCCAGGAAATCGTCATCGGCATGGCCCACCGCGGCCGCCTCAATGTGCTGGTGAACACCCTGGGCAAGTCGCCCTCCATGCTGTTCTCCGAATTCGAAGGCAAGAAGGCCGAGGAGCTCTCCGCTGGTGACGTGAAGTACCACATGGGCTTCTCCAGCAACGTCTCCACCCCGGGCGGACCGGTCCACCTCAACCTGGCGTTCAATCCTTCCCACCTGGAAATCGTGAACCCCGTGGTGGAAGGTTCCGTCTACGCCCGCCAGCGTCGCCGCGGCGACAAGACCGGCGCCCAGGTGCTGCCGGTACTGATCCACGGCGACTCCGCCGTGATCGGCCAGGGCGTGAACCAGGAAATGCTGAACTTCTCCCAGACCCGGGGCTACGGCACCGGCGGCACCGTGCATATCGTGGTGAACAACCAGATCGGCTTCACCACCTCCGATCCCCGCGACTATCGTTCCACCCTGTACTGCACCGACATCTTCAAGATGATCGAAGTGCCCATCTTCCACGTGAACGGCGACGATCCCGATGCCGTGGCCTTCGTCACCAAGTTGGCCATGGAATTCCGCCACGAGTTCAAGGAAGACGTGGTGATCGACCTGGTGTGCTTCCGCAAGCTCGGCCACAACGAGCAGGACGAACCCATGGTGACCCAGCCCCTGATGTACAAGAAGGTGCAGGCCCACCCCGGTACCCGCAAACTCTACGGTGATCGACTGGCTGCCCAAGGCGTGATCAAAGCCGAAGATCCCGACCAGATGATCAAGGACTACCGCGCCGCGCTGGATGAAGGCAAGCTGCTCTACAACCCCGTGTTGGCCAACCATGTACGCCCCTTCGCCACCGACTGGACGCCCTTTGCCGGCCAGAAGTACACCGACAAGTGCGATACCACGGTGCCCCTGACCGACCTGAAGAAGTTGGCCAAGGCCGTGACTGCGATCCCCGAGGGTTTCACGCTCCAGGCCCGCGTTGCCAAGATCATCGAGGACCGTCGCCAGATGGGCGACGGCAAGCTGCCCCTGGACTGGGGCATGGGCGAAACGCTGGCCTATGCCACCCTGCTCATGCAAGGCTATGGCGTGCGCGTATCCGGTGAGGATAGCGGCCGCGGCACCTTCTTCCATCGTCACGCCGCCCTGCACGACCAGAACCGCGAGAGCTGGGATGCCGGCACTTACGTGCCCCTGCAACATATCGATGCCAAGCAGGCACCCTTCATCGTCATCGACTCCGTGCTGTCCGAAGAAGCGGTGATGGCCTTCGAATACGGCTACTCCACTGCCGAGCCTAACCAGCTCACGATCTGGGAAGGCCAATTCGGCGACTTCGCCAACGGCGCCCAGGTGGTGATCGACCAGTTCATCTCCTCCGGCGAAGCCAAGTGGGGCCGGCTCTCAGGCCTGACCCTGATGCTGCCCCATGGTTATGAAGGCCAGGGCCCGGAGCACTCCTCCGCCCGTATCGAGCGCTACATGCAATTGTGCGCCGAGCAGAACTGGCAAGTGACGGTGCCCACCACCCCGGCCCAGATCTTCCACCTGCTGCGTCGCCAGATGCTGCGCAAGCTGCGCAAGCCCCTGGTGATCATCACGCCCAAGTCGCTGCTGCGGCACAAGGACGCCGTGTCCTCCCTGGACGATCTGGCCAAGGGCACCTTCCAGACCGTGATCGGCGAAACCGACAAGCTGGACGCCAAGAAGGTGACCCGCGTCGTCCTTTGCTCCGGCAAGATCTATTACGAACTGATGGCCCATCGCCGCGAAAACAAAATCGATAACGTGGCCATTATCCGTATGGAACAGCTCTACCCCTTCCCCCAGGAAGCCCTTGAAGCCGAGATGAAGAAGTATCCCAAGGTCAAGGAAGTGGTCTGGTGTCAGGAAGAGCCCCGTAACCAAGGCATGTGGTACTACTTCGTGTCACGCCAGTTCCTGGTCAATGCGGTCGGTACCGACCAGGAATTGTTCCTGGTGGCGCGTCCCGCTTCCGCGTCCCCGGCCGTTGGTTACTACACCAAGCACAACGCTCAACAAAAAGCAGTTATTGAAGGCGCTTTCGGCGTCCTCAAGGTGCGAGCTTAATCTGAGGAGAGTTATTCCATGCTGCTCGAAGTTAAAGTCCCCCAGTTGTCCGAATCCGTGGCCGAGGCCACCCTGGTCAGCTGGCATAAAAAAGAAGGCGAAGCGGTTGCTCGCGACGAAAATCTGATCGACATCGAAACCGACAAGGTTGTGCTGGAATTGCCGGCCCCCGGCGCCGGCGTGATCGTCAAAATCATCAAGGGCAACGGTGAGTTGGTGACCTCCGGTGAAGTGATCGCCCACATCGATACCGAAGCCGCTGCCGGCGCCTCCGCCCCGGCCGCCGAAGCGCCCAAGGCCGCGGCACCTGCCGCAGCGCCCGCCGCCAAGGCCGCTCCGGAAGCCATGCCTGCCGCGCGCAAGATCATGGAAGAGAAGGGCATCGCCGCCGGCGATGTGACCGGTACCGGCCGCGGCGGCCGCATCCTCAAGGAAGACGTGCTGGGCACCGGTGGCGCCAAGCCTGCCGCCACACCGGCTGCTGCACCGGCGCCTGTTGCCGCTGCCCGTCCTGCGCTGGCCCAACCCACTGCCGTCAATGTGGACGCCATCCAGGCCGGCCGCACCGAGCAGCGTGTGCCCATGAGCCGCCTGCGCGCCCGCGTCGCCGAACGTCTGCTGCAATCCCAATCCACCAACGCCATCCTGACCACCTTCAACGAGGTGAACATGGCGCCGGTGATGGACCTGCGCAACAAGTACAAGGACAAGTTCGAGAAGGAGCACGGCGTCAAGCTGGGCTTCATGTCCTTCTTCGTCAAGGCCGCCGTGGCCGCCCTGAAGAAGTACCCGGTGCTCAACGCCTCCGTGGACGGCAACGACATCGTCTATCACGGCTACTTCGACATCGGTATCGCCGTCGGTTCCCCCCGCGGTCTGGTGGTGCCCATCCTGCGCGATGCGGACCAACTGAGCCTGGCCCAGATCGAAAAGAAGATCGCCGAGTTCGGCGCCAAGGCCAAGGATGGCAAGTTGTCCATCGAGGAAATGACCGGCGGCACCTTCTCCATTTCCAATGGCGGCGTGTTCGGCTCCATGCTGTCCACCCCCATCATCAACCCGCCCCAGTCCGCGATCCTCGGCATCCATGCCACCAAGGACCGCGCCGTGGTCGAGAACGGTCAAGTGGTGGTGCGCCCCATCAACTACCTGGCCATGTCCTACGACCACCGCATCATCGACGGCCGCGAAGCCGTGCTGGGTCTGGTGACCATGAAGGAAGCCCTGGAAGATCCCGCCCGTCTGCTGCTGGATCTGTAAATCGGTGAAGGGGGAAGGGCGAAAGGGGAAGGGTCGCTTTAGCACGATCCACCTTTCATCCTTCTCCCTTCCCCCTTCGCAAAAAGGAAAATCATGAGCAAGCAATTTGATGTGGTCGTCATCGGCGCGGGCCCGGCCGGTTATGTGGCCGCCATTCGCGCCGCCCAACTGGGCTTCTCTTCCGCCTGTGTGGAAGCCGAGTCCTACGCAGATCCCAAGGGCGAAGTGCGCCTGGGCGGCACCTGCCTGAATGTGGGCTGCATTCCCTCCAAGGCCCTGCTGCGTTCCTCCGAACTGCTGGAGGAGGCCAACCACGGTTTTGTCATGCACGGTATCTCCGTGGATAACGTGAAGATGGACGTGGGCACCATGGTCCGTCGCAAGGACAATATCGTCACCCAGCTCACCAGCGGCATCAAGGGCCTGTTCAAGAAGAACAAGGTCACGACCCTGTCCGGCCACGGCAAATTCGCCGGCCGTGAGGACGATCTCTGGCTGCTGGACGTGGGCGGCGAGACCGTCAAGGCCAAGTACGTCATTGTCGCCACCGGCTCCAAGCCCCGCCATTTGCCGGGTATCGAGGTGGACAACAAGGTTGTCTGCGACAACGTCGGCGCCCTGTCCTTCGATTCCGTGCCCAAGCGCCTGGGCGTGATCGGTGCCGGCGTGATCGGCCTGGAGTTGGGTTCGGTTTGGAAGCGCCTGGGCTCCGAGGTCACCATCCTCGAGGCCGTGCCCGAGTTCCTCGCCACCGCCGATGCGGCCGTGGCCAAGGAAGCCTGGAAGGTGTTCACCCAGAAGCAGGGCCTGTCCATCAACCTGGGCGTCAAGATCGGCAAGGTCACCGTCGGCAAGAAGGGCGTCACTGTCGAATATGAAACCGCTGACGAATCGAAGAAGCTCGAGTGCGACCGCCTGATCGTGTCCGTGGGCCGTATTCCCTGCACCGACAACCTGGGCGCCGAGAATGTCGGCCTCAAGCTCGACGACCGGGGCCGCATCGATGTGAACGACCATTGCCAGACCAACCTGCCCAATGTCTGGGCGGTGGGTGATGTGGTGCGCGGCCCCATGCTGGCCCACAAGGGCATGGAAGAAGGCGTCATGGTGGCAGAATGCATCGCCGGCCAGGCCGGTCATGTCAATTACGACGTAATTCCCTCGGTCATGTATACCCACCCCGAAATCGCCTGGGTGGGCAAGACGGAGCAGCAATTGAAGAACGAAGGTGTGGAATACCGTGTTGGCCAAATCCCCTTCCTGGCCAATGGCCGGGCCTTGGGGCAGGGCGACACCACCGGCTTCATCAAGATGCTGGCCTGCGCCAAGACCGACCGGGTGTTGGGCGTGCATGTGATCGGCGCTTCCGCTTCCGAGCTGATTTCCGAAGCCGTGGTGGCCATGGAGTTCGGTGCTTCGTCGGAAGATATCGCCCGGATTTGCCATGCCCATCCGACCTTGTCGGAAGTGATGCACGAAGCCGCCCTGGCGGTGGACAAGCGTCCCCTGCATTTCTGATCGACCGCGATAGCGGAAACATAGCGAGGCACGGATGACACCGTGCCTCGTTTGCATTTGAGAGCGCCATGCACGAACTACTGGAAAAAATCTGCAAGGAACGGGGCATCGTGCCCGATGCCGCCCAACAGGCCGCCGCGGACCGGTTGCAACGTCTCCACGGGGAGCTGTTGGAGTTTCGTCAAGCGCGCAGCAATAAACTGAAGAAGCTGCTGTCCTGGGCCACACCGCCCCGGGGCGTGTATTTCTGGGGTGGTGTGGGTCGCGGCAAGAGTTTCCTGATGGACGCTTTCTACGATTCCGTGCCCTACCGGCGCAAGCGTCGGGTGCACTTCCATGCCTTCATGCATGAGGTGCACGAATCCCTCAAGGCCCACAAGAACGAAAGCGACCCCCTGATGCAGGTGGCTGCCGACATCGCCAAGGCCACCCGGCTGCTCTGCTTCGACGAGTTTCACGTCTCGGATATCGCCGACGCCATGATCCTCGGCCGCCTCTTCGCCAGTCTGTTCGAAAAGGGCGTGGTGGTGGTGACCACCTCCAACTACCCGCCGGACCAGCTTTACCCCAACGGCCTGCAACGCCAACTGTTCCTGCCCACCATCGCACTGCTCAAGCAGAACCTGGATGTGCTGGAAGTGGATACCGGCGTGGACTATCGCTTGCGCACCCTGACCCGGATCGAGACCTTCCTGGTGCCCGCCGATGCCGCCAGCCACAACAAGATGAAGCAGGATTTCCTTGCCATCGCCGGCAGCGACGGCAAGCATGGCACCATCCGCATCCAGGAGCGCGACATCCCGGTGGTGCGCCAGGCGCCCGGTGTGGTCTGGTTCGAGTTCGCCGTGCTGTGTGGCGGTGTACGATCCCAGAACGACTACCTGGAACTGGCCCAGGAGCATCACACCCTGATGCTGTCCAATATGCCCAAACTGGGCAAGGAGCAGGCATCGGAAGCCCGCCGCTTCACCTGGCTGATCGACGTGCTCTACGACCATCGGGTCAAGTTGGTGATGAGTGCTGCGGTGGAGGCAGAGGAGCTTTATACGCAAGGCGCCCAGGCGGAGGAGTTCAAGCGCACCGTCAGCCGCATCACCGAGATGCGCAGCGAGGAATACCTGGCCCAGGGCCACCGGGTGGAACGGCGTCAGACACCCCGTTAGGCAAGGCATTTTGTGACAGCTTGCCAAGGGGCTGGAATGGTCAGTTAGAATGAGTTCGTCGATTCAACAGAGGGGAACGACATGCAACTCCATTCAGGTCAATACGCTCCCGGCTTCAAGCTGCCAGATGCGGATATGGATTGGTTTGATTTTGATTCCCTGCGCGGCCGACAACATGCGGTGTTGTTCTTCTACCCCAAGGACGGCACGCCTCTCTGCACCATGGAAGCCATCGACTTCAGCGACCATGAGGAAGAGTTCAAACGCCTCGGCTGCACCATCCTCGGCGTTTCCCGCGACGACTTTCTCTGCCACGCGGATTTCCGCGACAAGCACGGCCTGTCCATCCGCCTGCTGTCGGACGAAAATGGCGAGGTCTGCCGCCAGTACGGCGTCTGCAAGATGCTGGAAAAGGATGGGCACAAAAAGCTCTGCGTGGTGCGCTCAACCTTCATCATCGACAAGAACGGTATCATCCGTCACGCCTTTTACGACGTGCGCCCCAGGGGCCATGCCGCGGAAGTTTTTCAATTGGTCAAAGACCTCAACAAGGAACCCGGCGGTTCCGGAAAGCAGACATGCAAATCGCTAAAAACACTGTCGTCACATTGAACTACCGGGTCACCGACACCCAGGGCAATGTGGTGGATGAAGGCGCGCAGCCCCTGGTTTACCTGCACGGCGGCTACGACGGCATCTTCCCCCTGCTGGAAGAAACCCTCCAGGGCAAGAGCGTGGGCGATAAGCTGGACGTGCGCCTGGAACCTGATGACGCCTTCGGCGAATACGATGCCGAGCTAGTCATCATCGAGGACCGCAATCTGTTCCCCGACAACATCGAGGTGGGCATGCAGTTCGAACGCGGCACCGAGGATGGCGACGACGACGAGTTGTACACCATCACCGACATCACCGACGACAAAGTGGTGGTGGATGGCAACCATCCCCTGGCCGGCATTGCCTTGCAGTTCAGTTGCACGATTGCCGAAGTCCGGCCTGCCACCCCTGAGGAATTGACCCACGGACATGTACATGGCCCCCATGGCCACCACCATTGAAACGATTCAGTCCTCTCCCTGAGGCAAAGAAACAAGGCCCGCATCATGCGGGCCTTGTTTCTTTGCCTCTATTGTTTTTTCAGGGTGTTCCCAGTGGTCCCCCGGTTCGCCAGGGATGGATTTCGAAGCGGAACACCTTGGGATCGGTGTCGTCCACTACGCCCCGTATCCAGCCAAGAAAAGGAGCGCCGTAGGTTTCCACCCGGGTGAAGTTTGCAATCAGCTTGCGTGTGCCGCGTGCGCGCAGAGGCTGGTTGATCTGCATGCTGTGGGTGTCGCCGTGGACCAGCACCACCTGCCCGCTGAAGCCCATGGTCTCTTCCCGTAGCAGATCGAGAAAATCCCTGAAGCCTTGCTTGGTGGCGCCTTCGTTGTCCGCTTCGATGAAGGGATTGGCCTGGATCACCAGCAACAGGCCACGCAGCTTTCTCTCCCGGGCCAAATGGAATGCGTCCCTGAGCCAGGCGAGATTGGCGGCATTGCGCGGGCTGTATTCCGCATCAAATTTGACGTTGTTGTCATCGCCGGGAATGTTGAGGGCGACGAACTGCACGCCGGCAGCTTCCCAGCGCACATTTTCGGGAGTGCCTTCCTGCCGCTCCAGCAGGATGCGCCGTTGGCCCAGGCTGCTGTTGTCCGCAAAGAATGTCTTGCGCAGGAAGGCCAGGCGCTCCTGCTGGTCGAATCCGCCGCAGGCCGGCCGCCGGCAGTCGGTCCATTCGTTGTCCCCGGGAACATAGATCAGCGGCACCGGCGAGGCATTGAATGCGCCGAAGATGTCCTGGTACATGCTGTCATCGCAGCGGCTGCTGCCGCTCTTGATATCGCCGTCGTGCACCGCGAAGGCGATGTTTTCCTGCCCCATCTCTTCCAGGATCAGCGGCAGTTGTCGACGCTCGAAGTCGGAGTAGGGCGTATCGCCGAACAGGCCGAACTGGAGCACGGCTTTGGCCTGAGCATCGGCGGCGAAGAGCAGCGATGCCAGCAGTAACACATGCAGAAAGGCAAGATGGTTTTTCATTTGAGCATGCTTTTCAGCGCGTAGAGCTTGTCCAGTGCTTCCCGCGGAGTCAGTGCATCAGGATCAAGGTCTTCCAAGGCATCCAAGGCCCCATGGCGTTCCGGTTCCACGGCAGTTTCCATCGGCGGCGGTGCGAACAGGTCGGGCTGCTGGGTGCTGGATACCTGGACATTCTCCAGTTGCACCAGTCGCCGTTTGGCGTCCCGCACTACGGCGGCGGGAATGCCGGCCAGGGCCGCGACCTGGATGCCATAGCTTTGCGAGGCCGGGCCTTCTTCCACCGCATGCATGAAGACGATGCGCTGGCCGTGTTCCACCGCGTCGAGATGCACATTGGCGCAATCGGCGTAGTCGAGGGAAAGACGGGTCAGTTCGAAGTAGTGGGTGGCGAACAGGGTCAGCGCCCGGTTCTTCTCGATCAGGTGGCGGGCGATGGCAAAGGCCAATGCCAGGCCGTCGAAGGTGGAGGTGCCGCGGCCGATTTCGTCCATCAGCACCAGGGATTTTTCCGTAGCACCGTTGAGGATGGCGGCGGCCTCGGTCATCTCCACCATGAAGGTGGAACGGCCTGAGGCCAGGTCGTCGGAGGCGCCGATGCGGGTGTAGATGCCGTCCAGGGGGCCGAGCACACAGCGCCGGGCCGGCACGAAACTGCCGCAGTGGGCGAGCAGGGCGATCAAGGCCGTCTGCCGCATGTAGGTGGATTTACCGCCCATGTTGGGGCCGGTGATGAGCAACAATCGGCGGCCCTGGGCAAAGCGCGTGTCGTTGGCGATGAAGCTTTCGCCGGATTGCTTCACCTGGGCCTCCACCACCGGGTGGCGGCCGGCCTCGATGTCCGCGCCTGGCTCGCCGCGGAATTCGGGCCGGCAATAATCGTAAAGCTGCGCCGCGTGGGCGAAGGCGGCCAAGCCATCCAGTTGGGCCAGGGCGCGGGCGATGCGTTGCAACTGGGGAATCCACTGCGCCAGGGTTTCCAGCAGCGTTTCGTAGAGCTGCTTCTCCAGGGCCAGGGCGCGGTCGTTGGCGGACAGGGCCTTGTCCTCGAAGGCCTTCAGCTCCGGCGTGATGTAGCGCTCAGCATTCTTCAGGGTCTGGCGGCGGCGGTAATCGTCGGGAATCTTCTCCACGTGGGCGTGGGTCACCTCGATATAGAAACCATGTACCCGGTTGTATTCCACCTTCAGGCTGGGAATGCCGGTGCGCTCCTTTTCTTTTGCTTCCAGCTCGAGCAGGAACTGGCCGCAGTTGGCTTGGATGCCGCGCAATTCGTCCAGGTCGGCGTGATAGCCGGTGGCGATGACACCGCCATCCCGCAGCACCGTGGCAGGTTCTTCCGCGACGGCGCGGACCAGCAGGGCAAGGCAGTCTTCCGGCGTAGACAGATCGGCAAGGCTTTGTTGCAGCAGGGGTGAGGCCGCGCCGGCCAGGCTGCCGCGCAGCTCCCATAATTTGGCGAGAGAATCCCGCAGGGAAGACAAATCCCGGGGCCGGGCGCTTCTCAGGGCGATGCGGGCGGTGATGCGCTCCACGTCGGCAATGCCGCGCAGCTCGGTGCGGAGCGCCGAATAAACACCCGTTCGGACTGAGCTTGTCGAAGTCCGGGACAACGGCGACGCATCACGCCCTTCGACAGGCTCAGGGCGAACGGAAATATTTCCCAACAACTCCGCCACGGCTTCATGACGCCTGGCCGCGTGATGGCTATCGGCCAGGGGGTGGTGCAGGCAATGGCGCAACCAGCGGGAGCCCATGCTGGTGGCGCAACTGTCCAGTAGGGAGAGCAGGGTGGGAGCGGCCTCGCCGCGCAGGGTTTCCGTCAGTTCCAGATTGCGCCGGGTGGACGCGTCGAGGCGCAGGTATTCGCTCTCATGTTCCAGCACCAGGCCGGTGATG
This sequence comes from Rhodocyclaceae bacterium, assembly GCA_003963315.1. Classification (GTDB taxonomy): domain Bacteria; phylum Pseudomonadota; class Gammaproteobacteria; order Burkholderiales; family Rhodocyclaceae; genus AWTP1-18. The sequence continues at coordinate 34,764 of RXJP01000071.1, forward strand.
TGGGCCAGGCTTTGCATCTGGGTGGCGCGGGCGTATTGGAACAGCGCCCCCGCGGCGGCCAGGGCCAGGCCCTCGGTCTCGCCGCCTTCGATGCCGAAACCCGCAAGATCACGGGTGGCGAAGTGTTCGCAGAGCTGGCGACTGGCCGATTCCTGTTCGAAGTGCCAATCGGGCAGGCGCTTCAGGCTGGCGCGGTGCTCCGGCAGGGGGGTGCGCAGGCCGTCCGGCACCAGCAGTTCCGCCGGCCGCAATCGTTCGAATTGCCCTGGCAGATTGGCCACGGCGGATTCCAGCAGGCGGAAATCGCCGTTGGCCAGATTCAACCAGGCCAAGCCGACCCGCTGCCGATCCACGCACAGGGCCAGCAGCAGGCTGTCCACCTTGTCGTTGAGCAGGGCTGCGTCGGTCAGGGTGCCCGGCGTGACGATGCGCGCCACGGCCCGCTCCACCGGCCCCTTGCTGGTGGCCGGATCGCCGATCTGTTCGCAAATGGCGACGGATTCCCCCAGTTTCACCAGCTTGGCGAGATATTGCTCCACCGCGTGGTAAGGCACCCCGGCCATCTTGATCGGCTGGCCATTGCTCTGGCCCCGGGTGGTAAGGGTGATGTCCAGCAGCCGTGCGGCTTTCTCCGCATCCTCGAAGAACAGCTCGTAGAAATCCCCCATGCGGTAGAACAGCAGCATGTCGCCGTGCTGCGCCTTGAGGCGCAGGTACTGCTGCATCATAGGTGTATGTTTCGATAGATCGATTTTCTTGTAATCCATTGATTTTAATGGTAAAAAATTCAGTATGACGTTTTAATAAAAATACTTGGAATTAAAGTGGGTGCGACTTAATTCTAAAAAATATGTCTTAAAATCAATTTGTTAAGAAAATCTGCTTTGTGCCAGATGAGCGAAAACAATAGAAGCAAGACGGAATTTTGTAGCACATGCGTAGCACGATTTATGCGTTTGAAATGGGCTTCAATGCTCTATTTTCCTATAAGCGGCTTGAATTGCCACCATGGGATTTGCACTTCAACGACTTTCGTAATTTCGCATCCAGGAACGTGAGGTTTTTAGGTGCGGAGATTATCCCGTTGATAACAACTACAGATCCTGTCTTTGGGGCTGATTGTTTTTAGTAATCAGCACTGGCTCAGTGGCAGCTAAGTCTGCCTGCGTACCTTCTCCATCGTGCAAATCCCGGCACTCTTTTGGAGAAATATCATGTACCGCTACACCAAACTTTCCCTCCTGGCCGTCGCCATTGCTGCGACAGGGGCCGTGGCCTACGCCGCCAATGGTGGCATGGAAAACGACGCCTTGGCGATCAGCAAGGCCAAGATTCCGCTCACTCAGGCCGTCATTGTTGCCGAGCAGCACGCCAACGGTAAGGCGTCGCGTGCCGAGCACGAGAACTCGAAGCAGGGCTGGGTTTATGACGTGGAGGTCGTCAGCGGGGCCAAGGTCTTCGATGTCCGGGTCGATGCCGACAAAGGCACGGTCATCTCATCCGCCGAGGACAAAGCGGATCACGATGATGACCACGACAAGCAGGACTGATACATCGCCAGCATTGCCGGGTCGCCCCCTGTATGGCGATCCGGCCCGGAGACCGCATGGAATCATTCAACCACACACTGTTCTTCTGGCTCAACGCGCCGGAGCATCCCAGCGCTTTGGTGCTGACGCTGGCCACCTTCTTTGCCGAGCAGCTCATCTGGGCGGTGCCGCTTCTAATCGGTATCGGATGGCTGCGTGGCAGCGAAGTCACCCGCAAGGCCATGCTAGTCGCAACCGCATCGGGATTGCTGGGCCTTCTTATTAACCAAGCCATCGGACTGGCCTGGTCGCACCCTCGACCTTTCATGATAGGACTGGGGCACACCCTCATCCCTCATGTTGCCGATTCATCATTCCCAAGCGACCACTTGACGCTGTGGTGGGCAGTTGCCTTCAGCCTTTCGTTGAAACGAGGACCACGAATCGTAGGCTTGGCTTTGGCTTTGTTGGGCGTCCCTATTGCCTGGTCACGCCTCTACCTTGGCGTGCATTTCCCGTTTGACATGTTCGGGGCAGTCTCGGTCGCCGCACTCAGTGCCTGGCTGACGTTGCGTGAAGTCCGCTGGTATCTGGAGCCAAGTTACCGACTAGCTATCGGAATTCATCGCTGGCTTGTCGGCAAGTTAATCGCGCTCAGATGGGTGCGCGAGTAAGCCTATGGGCGGGCTAAGTCTGTCCAGCCAGACTGATGCCAACCATTTCAACTCGGCAGGAGAAAACCATGAAAAAATTGCCCACAGGCTGGCTCAATAAAGTCCCCGAAGTCGCGCTGTCCTTCTGGATCATTAAGATTATGTCCACGACGGTGGGCGAGACGGGAGCCGATTTTCTGGCGGTCAACGCTGGATTGGGCCAAGGCGTGACTCGAACCGTCATGGCGGCTCTGTTGGCAGCCGCCTTGTTCATTCAATTGCGCACCCGCCGCTATACCCCATGGATTTACTGGCTGACGGTGGTATTGGTCAGCGTGGTCGGCACTCAGATCACTGATCTGCTGACCGATGGCCTCGGCGTCAGCCTGTACATCAGCACCTCGGCGTTCGCAGTGGCGCTTGCCGCGATTTTCTTCGTCTGGTATCGGGTCGAGCGCACCCTGTCCATCCACGACATCGTGACGCGCAGCCGAGAGCTGTTCTATTGGGCAGCCATCCTCTGCACGTTTGTGCTAGGCACTGCTGCTGGCGACTTGGCGACCGAGGCATTGGGTCTGGGCTTTACTTGGGGTGCGGTGACGTTTGGAGCGGTGATCGGCATCACCTACGCCGCCTGGCGCATGGGCGGCAATGCCGTGTTGACCTTCTGGATTGCCTACATCCTGACCCGTCCCTTCGGGGCCGCGCTCGGCGATTTGCTGACGCAGGCCAAGACCTATGGCGGCCTTGGCATGGGTGCCATGTGGACGAGTGCCCTGTTCCTCTCGGTGATCGTCATGCTGGTGGTTGTCGCACAGATCGGCATGAACGCAAGCCGCTCTACCCAGTTCGCTGAATAGCCCACTTCCTACTACACAAGGAGAAAAATATGACCAATCAGCACTCAATCGTTCACCCTATCGTCGCCGTTTCAGCGGCCGTACTCCTGGCTCTGGCAGCCGGTTGTTCCAAGCCAGCCGGCCAAAATAGCACGAGCGTAGCATCGACCACACCGGGCCAGAGTATCTCGGCCTCGCAAGGCAAATCCGCCTCCAAGCTGGGCGACCTGTCGGTCTTCCGCAGCATTGCTGCCGACGTGGCCGCCATCGTGAACAAGGGCGACCTGCCCGCTGCCAAGACCCGCATCAAGGACTTGGAAGTCGCATGGGACTCGGCCGAAGCTGGTTTGAAACCACGGGCAGCCGATGACTGGCATGTGCTCGACAAGGTCATCGACAAGTCGCTTGCTGCGCTGCGTTCCGACACACCGAGCCAGGCCGATTGCAAGGCAGCGATGGCTGCCTTGCTGAAAACCTTCGACGCCTTCGAAGGCAAAGCCTGACCTGTGAGCGTGCCCCATGAAAACATCCACTGAACACGCTTTGGCCAAGGTGCCCGAGGTCACACTGGGCTTCTGGCTCATCAAGATTGCCGCCACCACGCTCGGCGAAACAGGCGGTGATGCCGTCTCGATGTCCATGAACCTGGGTTACCTGGTCGGTACGGGCATCTTCGCGGTGATCTTCTTGGTCGCCGTGGTCGCACAGGTCAAAGCAAAAGGCTTCTATCCCTTCCTGTACTGGACGACCATCATCGCCACCACTACGGTTGGCACAACGCTTGCCGATTTTGCGGATCGTTCGCTCGGAATCGGTTACGCTGGCGGCTCAAGCTTGCTGCTGGCGTTGCTGTTCGGGTCACTGTTCGTCTGGCATCGCGCACTTGGCTCGATATCTGTGAGTACAGTCAGTTCCCCCAAGGCGGAAGCCTTCTACTGGCTGACGATCATGTTCTCACAGACGCTGGGCACGGCGCTAGGTGACTGGACTGCTGACACGGCGGGACTGGGCTACACGGGCGCAGCCGTCGTGTTCGGCGGATTCCTGGCAGTGGTCGTGGTCGCCTATTACTGGATGAGCGTGTCCCGCACGCTGCTGTTCTGGGCCGCCTTCATTCTGACCCGTCCGCTGGGGGCTGTGGTCGGCGACTTTCTGGACAAGCCGCTGAGCGCAGGCGGTCTGGCACTGAGTCGCTATTCGGCATCGGCCGCATTGCTGGCCTTCATGCTGACGGCACTCCTGCTATTTAGGCAGCGAGCAGCAAGGGCGGCGCATTGAACAACGATTGAACGGAGGCGAAATGCGGGTATTGCTGGTCGAGGACGATCCCATGATCGGTGATGCGATCCAAGGCGCACTGAAAGATGCGTCCTACGCAACCGATTGGGTGAAGGACGGACAGACGGCGCTCACGACGCTGGGCTGCCAGCACTACGATCTGGTGTTGCTCGACCTGGGCCTGCCCGGCAAGAATGGGCTCGACGTGCTGTCCAGCCTTCGTGCCAAGGATAACCCGGTCCCCCTGCTCATCATCACAGCGCGTGACGGCTTGGATGATCGCCTACGTGGCTTGGACGGCGGAGCCGACGACTATGTATCCAAGCCCTTTCAGATGGCAGAGCTACTGGCTCGGATGCGCGCCGTTTTACGGCGCAAGGGTGGAACGGCGGCGCCGGTACTCGGCAATGGCGTGGTATCGCTCGATCCAGCCACCAAAGAGGCCAGCGTCGATGGCGGTTCCCCGTTGCAATTGTCTAACCGCGAGTTTTCGCTGCTGCAAGCCTTGCTAGTGCGGCCAGGAGCCATTCTCTCGCGCAGAGAGTTGGAGGATCGCATCTACGGCTGGGGAGAAGAGGTTGAAAGCAATGCCGTCGAATACCTGATCCATGCCCTGCGTCGCAAGCTGGGCAGTGAGGTCATCAAAAACATCAGGGGAATGGGATGGATGGTCTCAAAAGGCACTTGAACGAGTCGGTTCAGCTTAAGCTGTCCTTCACATTGTCGCTGGCCATTCTCGCGGTGGCCATCATGGCGGGTGTTTTCTCTTTTCTGTCCGCCTTCGATGAGGCTCACGAACTACAGGACGATGTTCTGCGCCAGGTGGCACATCTCATGGACCGTCAGCGCCTGTCGCCGTCCACACCGAAAATCGATCCTATGTTGAAGGATGTCGATGAAGAATCGCGCGTAATTGTTCAACGTCTAGGCGACTCAAATCCCGCTGGGGCAAGCGTGGATGCAGGCGGTACACTTTCCCTGCCAACGACGCTGGCTGATGGACTACATACGCTGGATATTGATGGTGAAACGTTTCGCGTGCTAGTCAGTACCACTGCCGCCGGGGAACGTATCGCCGTGGCTCAGGAAGCTGGCTTCCGCAATGAAATTGCACGCGACTGGGCGCTGCGCACAGTGATGCCCTTTCTGATTCTCGTGCCGGTGCTACTTTTGATTGTTGCAGACTTGGTGCGAAAGATGTTCCAGCCCATTGCGGCACTTTCCAAAGAAATCGATCAGCGGGCAGAGCAGTATCTTCATCCAGTCGAGCATGGCCACCTTCCGGTCGAGGTGCGTCCATTCGCCGTGGCAATCAATCGATTACTCGCCCGTGTCGGCCAGTCGATGGACTCTCAGCGCCGCTTTGTGGCGGATGCTGCGCATGAGTTACGCTCACCATTGACCGCAATGTCACTCCAAGCTGAACGGCTAGCCGATACAGAAATGTCCTACATGGCGCGTGAACGACTCACTGTTCTGCGTCAAGGAATCGAGCGTGGACGAGGCCTTTTGGATCAGCTTTTGACCCTTGCTAAAGTGCAGTCAGCCACCGAGTTACCGAAGTCGCCGGTATCCGTTCAGGCTATCTATCGCCGCGTGCTGGAAGACCTCATGCCGCTGGCCGAGGCCAAGCAGATCGACATCGGTGTTGAAGGCGAGTTGGACGCCGAAGTGTGGGCGAGCGAGTTGGACATGATCGCCTTGGTCAAGAACCTGGTCGATAACGCCATCCGCTATACGCCAGAGGGTGGGCGTGTTGATATTAGTGTGGGTGTCTCGGAAAGGAAAGCCGTACTACGTATACAGGACAGCGGTCCAGGCATTACGTTGGCTGAGCGGGATCGGGTGTTTAATCCCTTCTATCGCACGCTGGGAAGCGAGCAGATCGGCTCGGGACTAGGACTATCCATCGTCCAGACGATTGCCAATCGCATCGGTGCGGAAATACACCTCGACTTCGCGAACGAAGCTCAGCAAACTGGCTTAAATGTTGCCGTTATAGTTCCCATGAGGTAACGATTTGAGAAGTATGGAGAGAAAAAATGGTTGCTTCAGTTGGGTGGTTTTATTGGGCTTTGCTGTCCGCTATCTTTGCAGCACTGACAGCCATTTTTGCTAAGGTAGGTATTCAGGGGGTTGATTCCGATTTGGCCACCTTGATCCGTACGGCAATCATCATTGTCGTCCTGTCAGCGTTTGTTGCCTACACGGGAAAATGGACAAATCCTTTGGAATTGTCGCCCAAGACATGGCTTTTCCTCGGGCTGTCAGGCTTGGCAACAGGCGCATCGTGGGTCTGCTATTTCCGTGCCCTCAAGGTAGGAGATGCGTCTAAGGTTGCACCTGTGGATAAACTCAGTCTTGTTCTGGTGGCTGTTTTCGCATTTATGTTTCTTGACGAGCGTCCTTCTCTCCGCGAATGGTCTGGCATTGCAATGGTCGCCGGAGGCGTTCTTTTGCTTGCGTTCAAACGATGATTAACTCATTCATTTTCAGCGACTTTGGCGACCCATCCTGAAAGTTGCTATCGTCGATTTCACAGTAATCGTGCTTCAGCGAAAACCTATATGTCATCGCTTTCGTTGTGGAGCAGACCAAAGTTGAGCATTGTTGCTGCGAGACTAGAAATCCGTCGGGGTGGTTCTGTCTGAAGAACTTCCCAAGACGAAGTTCACGGAATCGACAATCAGCGAAAGACGGAAGAAGAAGCCAGAATCCGTTCCTCAAAGCACCTTCGCCATCCTTGATCCCGTAGCAGATTTCCCGTTCGGGAACCGATATGCCGCCCGAGCGGCACAATGGAACCGCCAGTATTGGCTTCCATTCGCTTAGGGAAAATTCACCCTATCTCAAGCGGTCAGAGTCCGAAGTTGTCTGCCTTGTTTTACCGCAAAGTGCAGCAATTTGTGGCAGGGAGGGTGTAGCACAGATGTAGCACAGCGACTACGGTAAATCCAATGCATTGAAAATAAAGGGGAAATATAAGGCGTCGAGATAGTGCTGCATCATGGGGGTGTGGCCGGGAAAATCGGGGTCTTGGTCTTTTGCCATGAGATCCAGGGATGGGAATATCTTTGTTCTTCTGCAAATACACGTTCCCTCATGTCGCTGACGGCGACATGAGGCGGGAACGTGTCGCTAAAACGGGATTTTTGCGCCACAAACGGACCACACTGCAATAGCGTTCCTGCATATCGCGATCCGCAAGGCGGATTCGCTATCGACAGGTTACGACAGATACTTGGGGTGGCAATCGGGCCGTATTTTCGCCGAGAACGGGTAGTGGCGCAAAATGAATGTTCTCGAATCGGAAAAAGAAGGAATTACGACGTAGGGCCTTGGATTCCCAATAATCCCCGGTGGGTGTTTCAGGGGATGAGCCGGCGCGAGACGGGGTGACGGACGCTTGTTGCCATGCGTCCGTCGGGGAATTGCCTAATCAGCGCGGGCAGGGAATCGCCCTGGGGTGATTGAACGGCGCTAAGCCGGCGATACTTTGCTTCAAGCCCAGCCGAAGCTCTCTACCCAGGCGGCGAAGGTGCGGGCGATGTCGCCGGTGATTTCGTGGCCGGCGTCGAAGCGGCTCATTTCGAAGGGGATGGCGTGATTGCGCATCAATTGGGCGCTTTTCTCGGCCCAGTGGATGGGCAGCACGTCGTCCCCTTCGCCATGCAGGACCAGAGC
>RXJP01000071.1:42796-61330 GCA_003963315.1 Rhodocyclaceae bacterium
GCCGAGGTGCTCGGCAGGGGCGATCAACGGGAAAAACTCCGGCAGGATGCGGCCGGAGAGGATGGCGAAGCCGGCTACGGAAGCCGGTGACGTGAGGCCCAGGCCTGAGGCCATAATGCCGCCCTGGCTGAAGCCGGCGATCAGGGTGCGTTCCGGGGTGACGCCGACCTGGGCCTGCAATTCGGCGACAAAGCGGACCAGGCGCTGGCGGCTCTGCTCCGCTTCCTCGGCGTTGATCTTCGGTCCTTCCGGCGTGAAATTCACCGTGAAGGCGCGGAAGGCATTGGGGCCAGAGGACAAGGGCGAGCGCACCAGGGCGACGGCGAAGCCTGCCGGGACCAGGGGCGCCAGGCCCGCCATGGAAATTTCGTTGCCGCCGACGCCGTGGAGCAGGAGCAGCAGGCCCTTGGCCGGGCCTTCGGCCGGGTAGAGGCGGTAGGACAGGCTGAGGTCTTCGCTGAGCGGGGGCAGGGGGGTGGCGCGCGTCATGGGCGGCTCCTTGTATCGGTGTTGCGCAATTGGAAATGCCCCGGCCGAGGCCGGGGCGGTAGACAGGGAGTGCTTATTCGGCCTTGATGGCTTCCACGGCGATGTCCAGGGTCACTTCGTCGCCCACGTAGGGCACGTACTTGCTCAGGTTGAAATCAGAGCGCTTGATCTTGGCGCTGGCGCTGGCGCCGACCGCGTCCTTTTTCATCATCGGATGAGGCATGAATTGGAAGGCGTCCACCGTCAAGGTCACCGGTTTGGTGATGCCCTTGATGGTCAGATTGCCTTCCACAGCGACGGGCTTGTCGCCTTCGAATTTAACCTTGGTGGACTTGAACGTGGCGGTGGGGTATTTCTCGGTGTCGAAGAAATCTTCGCCCTGAAGGTGGCCATTGAATACGTCATAGCCGGTGCTGACGGACTTCAGGTCGATGGTTACATCGACGGACCCAGTCTTGGCTTCCTTGTCCAGCACGATCTTACCGCTGGTCTTGTCGAAACGGGAAAGCTGCTTGGAATAGCCGAGGTGGTTGTAGGAGAAGCGGGGGAAGGTGTGGGTGCCGTCGATGTTGAAGGTTTCCGGCGCGGCCAGGGCGGCGCCGCTGAAGGCGGCGAAGATGGCGGTAGCGAGGGTGAGTCGGGTCAATGTTTTCATGGTGAAGCTCCTGGTTGAGGTGGGTTTAAAAGGAAAAAGCCTTACTTCCCGCTGGTGGCGAGAAGGTGGAACTTGATCTGTATTTCATTGGCCACGGTGCCGAAGTCGGCCCAGGGGCCTTCGCCGATGCCGAAATCGGCGCGCTTGAGCACGAAGGCGCCGTCGAAGGTGGCGTTGTTGCCTTGCATGGTGACGGTGGTAGTGGCGGCGACTGGTTGGCTGCGGCCCTTGATGGTGAGCTGGCCAGCCACTTCATAACGATTGCCGCCCAGGGATTTCACGCCGCTGGAGACGAAGCGGGCGGCGGGGAAGACCTTGGTGTTGAACCATTGTTTGCCGGCCACTTCGTCATCGGCTTCGGCGGAGCCGGTGTCGATGCTGGCGAGATCCACCTCCATGCTGGCTTTGGCCGCGGCAAGCTTGGCGGGGTCGAAGCTCAGTTGCACGGCAAATTTCTTGAACTTGCCTTCCATGCCGACGCCCATCTGTTTGTAGGCGAAAGTCAGTGCGCTCTTGTCGGCCTGGACGGTCTTGAATTCGACGGCCTGGCTGACGAAGGGGAAACTGAGCGCCGTGACGGCGATTAGGGTGGGGATGATTTTTTTGATTGTCATGGTCGATGCTCCGTGGGGTGATTGGGTTCAGTGTTTGCCGTGGTGGGGCAGCATGCGGGTGAGCACGTCGTCGCGATTGATGAAGTGGTGTTTCAACGCGGCGGCCGCATGGCCGAGGACGGTGGCGGCCAGCAGCAGGTTGAGGCCCCAATGCACGGTCTCCAATAGGTCGCCTAATGCCTTGTCCTTTTGCAGCAGGTCGGGGATCGGGAATTGGCCGAAATACACGGTCTGCACGCCCTTGGCGGAACTCATCAGCCAACCGGAAAGGGGGATGGCGAACATCAGCAGGTAGAGCATGGCGTGGCCGGCGTGGGCGACGAACTGCTCCAGTTGCGCCATATGGTCGGGCAGGGCCGGCGGGCGATGGCCGATGCGCCAACCCAGGCGGATGAAGACCAGCAGGAAGATGGTGACGCCAGCCCATTTGTGCCAGGAAAACAGCTTCAGCTTGGTGGGGGAAAGGGGCAGGTCGGCCATGTAGAAGCCCAGGGCGAACAGGCCGATGATGGCGGCGGCCATGAGCCAGTGCAGGGCAATGGCGGTGGCGGTGTATTGCTTGTTTTGCATGGTGTGTCTCATTGCGGGGAGGATTGGAAAGAAAATGCATCCATGGCGATGACATAGTCGTCGATGCCGGCATGGAGCCGCTTCGGTGTGACGTTCTCTCCGCCTGCGCCGAGGGCCACGTAGAAAGGCAGCAAGTGCTCGTCTCGGGGATGGGCCCGTACGGCATCCGGCGCCTGGCGGCGGTAGTCCAACAAGGCAGGAATATCCCGGGCTTGCAGCTTTTCCCAGAACCAGTCGGAGAAGGCCCGTACATAGCCCGGCGTTTTGCCGCCGTTCATATAGGCCTGCTGATAGTCCGCCAGGTTGTGGGTTAAGTTCCCCGAGGCGATGATAAGAAAACCCTTGCTTGTCAGCGATGCCAGTGCCTGGCCGAGCTTGTAGTGGTGCTCCGGCCCCTGGCGGCTTTGTATCGACAGGGGAAAGACGGGAACGTCCGCTTCAGGAAACATCAGGCGCAGGGGCAGCCAGGCGCCGTGGTCGAGGCCGCGGCTCTCGTCGGCCTGTGCCGGGTAGCCCGTATCCACCAGGGTTTTCAATACCTCGTTACTGGCTTCGCGGCAGCCGGTGGCGGGATAGCGCAAGGTGTAGAGGACTTCGGGGAAGCCCCAGAAGTCGTGGATGGTTTCCGGCCGTTCCGCAAAGCCCACCAGGGGGGCGGCGGTTTCCCAATGGGCGCTGATGATGATGATGGCCCGGGGGCGGGGCAGGGCGGCTGCGGCGGCGTTAAGGGCGGCACCGGCTGCGCCGGGGCGTAGGGCGAAGGTGGGGGCGCCGTGGGGCACGAAAAACGTCGGCAGTTGGGTGGTGCTTGTTTCCATGGCAGCTCCTGAAGGAATGACTGCACTTTAGAGGGCTTCATTGGAGCTAAATAGGGGACAATATGGAAATAATTGTTGCGTAATTGGTAACAAAGGAGAGGGGATGGACAAGCTCGACGCAATGCGTCTGTTCGTGCGGGTGGCGGAACTGGGGAGTTTCTCGGCGGTGGCCCAGCAGATGGATGTGGCCCGCTCGGTGGTGACGCGGCAGGTGGCGGCGCTTGAGGCCCACCTTGGTGTCAAGCTGTTGGCCCGTAGTACGCGGCGTTTATCGCTGACGTCCGGCGGCGCGGCTTACCTGGAAAAATGCCGGGTCATCCTCAATCTGGTGGAGGTGGCGGAAACCGGCCTGGCGGAAGAGCGGCAGACGCCCCGGGGCCTGATCCGCCTGAGCCTGCCTTTGGTGTACAGCCTCAAACACCTGGCGCCGCTGTTGGTGGAGTTTTCCAACCGCTATCCCGAGGTGGAGCTGGACATGGATTTTTCCGACCGCCGTTCCAACCTGATCCAGGAAGGCATCGACCTGGCAGTGCGCATCACCAGCCGCTTGGAACCGGGGGACGTGGCCCGCCGTTTGGGCAGCGGGCGCATGGTGGTGGTGGCTGCGCCGGACTATCTGGCCCGCCACGGCGAGCCCCGCCATCCATCGGAGTTGATCCACCATCAGTGCCTGGGCTACACGGCGACGTCGAACCCCCATCGCTGGTGGTTCATGGTGGACGGCAAGGCGGAGACGTTTCCCATCCGTTCCCGTTTCCAGGCCAACAACGGTGACATGCTGCTCAAGGCGGCCATTGCCGGGTTGGGTATTTCCTGCGAGCCGATGTTCAGCGCCGGGGAATGGCTGGAGCAAGGCGTGTTGAAACAGATCCTGTCCGAGTTCGCCGCGCCCGAACTGGGCATTTATGCGGTGCTGCCGGGCAACCGGCATGTGCCGCACCGCTTGCGGGTGTTGATGGATTTTCTGGTGGAGCGGTTGGGCGGCAGCGCCGCCGCAACCGGGGAAACGCTCAGGCCTTGAGTTTGGCGCTGAGATAGGGGGCGGCGGCTTGCAGCAGTTGGCCGAACACCTTGGGGCTGCCGCCGATGATGTTGCCGGTATCCAGGTAGTTGGGTTCGCCGGTCAAGTCGCCGCAGAGGCCACCGGCTTCGGTGATGAGCAGGGAGCCGGCGGCCATGTCCCAGGGCGCCAGGCCGAGCTCGAAGAAACCGTCGAGGCGGCCGCAGGCCACGTAGGCCAGATCGAGGGAGGCGGCGCCGGGACGGCGCAGGCCGGCGGTCTTCTGCATCATGTCCTTCATCAGGCCCAAGTAGGCGTCGATGTGGTCGAACATGCGATAGGGGAAACCGGTGCCGATCAGCGCGTCGGCCAGCTTGTTGCAGGCGGAGACGCGGATGCGCTTTTCATTGAGGAAGGCGCCGCCGCCCTTGCTGGCGGTGAACAGCTCGTTGCGGTTGGGGTCGTACACCACGGCGTGCTGCACGATGCCCTTCTGGGCAATGCCGATGGAAACGGCATATTGGGGAAAGCCGTGGATGAAGTTGGTGGTGCCGTCGAGGGGATCGATGATCCACTGGATGTCGCCGCTACCGGCGGCTTCGAGCAGGCCGGACTCTTCTGCTAGTATCCCGTGCCCCGGATAGGCGTCGCGGATGATGTCGATGATGGCCGCTTCCGCAGCCCGATCCACCTCGGTAACGAAATCGCTCTGCTGCTTGACGTTGACCTTGATCTGGCCCAGGTCCAGGCTGGCGCGGTTGATGATGGAACCCGCGCGGCGGGCGGCCTTGACGGCGATATTGAGTATGGGATGCATGGAGTCCGGGGCGACGCGAAAAAGACCGCAGATTCTAGCAGGTCGCCCTTTCCCTTTCCGCGGCCTTTGCATTCATAGGCTTCTTACCGCCCCGATCACAACGACTATAGATGAGCGAATCCTCCAACACCGCTGATGCCGCCGCCCTGCTTGGGCGCATCCGCATCGTGCTGTCCCATACCAGCCATCCTGGCAACATCGGCTCCGTGGCCCGGGCCATGAAGACTATGGGTTTATCCCAGTTGGTGCTGGTCAATCCCAAGAGCTTTCCCGATTCCCAGGCCGATGTGATGGCGGTATCCGCCACCGATGTGCTGGCCGGGGCGCGGGTCTGCGCTTCATTGCCGGAAGCCCTGGCCGGCACCGTGTTCGCCACCGCCGTCACCGGCCGGCGGCGGGAACTGGCGGTGGAGCCAGTCTGGGCGCGGGACGGCGCCCGGGAGCTGGTGGACAAGGCGGCGCTGGATGTGGGCGATGTGGCCCTGGTGTTCGGCCACGAAACCTCGGGGTTGTCCAACGAGGAGGTGGCCCAGTGTCAGCGCTGGACCATGATCCCCACCAATCCGGATTTCCGATCCCTCAATCTGGCCCAGGCGGTGCAGGTGCTCTGTTATGAACTGCGCCTGGCCGCTCTCGATCCCGGTGCGCTACCGGTCATCGCCGATGCCGGCCTGCCGGCCACCCACGACGAGGTGGAAGGCCTGCTCGGCCATCTGGAGCGGGCCGCGGTGGTGTCGGGCTTTCTCGATCCCGAGCAACCCAAGCGGCTGATGCACCGCATGCGCCGCATGTTCGGCCGGACCGGACTGGAAAAGGAAGAAGTCGCCATCCTGCGCGGCATGCTCGCCGCTTTGGAAAAAGGCCACGGTTCTACATGAACTCGGACTCAATGCCTTAGTAAATAAGTCAACCATGATGTTGGGACGTTATAATTCGCCGTCCTGACAGGAGAACCGTGTGTTTGCCCGACTTCGTGAAGATATCGCCAGCGTTTTTGAACGGGATCCCGCTGCCCGCAGCACCTGGGAGGTATTGACCTGCTATCCGGGCCTCCATGCCCTGATGTTCCACCGGGTCGCCCATTACCTCTGGCAACAGCGGCTGCGCTGGCTGGCACGGTGGATATCCCATTGGGGCCGCTGGCTCACCGGTATTGAAATCCATCCCGGCGCCACCATCGGCCGGCGTTTCTTCATCGACCATGGCATGGGCGTGGTCATCGGCGAAACGGCCCTGATCGGCGACGATTGCACCCTCTATCACGGCGTCACCTTGGGGGGCACCTCCTGGGCCAAGGGCAAGCGCCATCCCACCCTGGAGGACGGCGTGGTGATCGGGGCCGGCGCCAAGGTGCTGGGGCCCATCACCGTGGGCCGAGGGGGCAAGGTTGGATCCAATGCCGTGGTGGTGAAGGATGTGCCGCCAGGGGCGACGGCGGTGGGCATTCCTGCCCGTATCGTCGAAGCGGGGCGGGAACAGGCCCGGGAAGCCAAGGCCAACCAGATGGGTTTCTCGGCTTATGGCGTTGCACAAAACGAGGATGACCCCATGAGCCGGGCCATTCACGGCTTGCTCGATCATGCTGTTGAAACCGACCGGCGAATTGAGTGCCTTTTGCAACAGCTTGAAAAGGCTGGTGTTTCTGTGGAAGACGAGGCGGCGACGGCGGACAAGTTCGATCCCCGGGCCATCTCCAAAATAGTTGACTAAATTTGTCGGGATGACATAATCCCGACTGAAGTTATCAGGTAATACCCCAACCCCAATCCACATTTGACCCAGAAATACAGACAGAGAGGTGGCTCATGAGACTGACGACCAAAGGACGCTTCGCCGTGACCGCAATGATTGATCTGGCCCTGCGCCAGCATGAAGGCCCGGTTACCCTGGCCGGCATCAGCGAACGGCAACATATTTCCCTTTCCTACCTGGAGCAGTTGTTCGGCAAACTGCGCCGCTCCAAGCTGGTTTCCAGCGTGCGGGGCCCCGGCGGCGGTTATTGCCTGGCCCGGGATGCCGATGCCATTTCCATCGCCGACATCATCCGCGCGGTGGATGAGGTGCTGGATGCCACCTCCTGCGGCGGCAAGGCCGATTGCGACGGTGACCAAAAACCCTGCATGACCCACAAGCTGTGGACCACGCTGAACGAAAAGATGTACGAGTACCTGGGTTCCGTCTCCCTCGGCGACCAAGTGCGCGAGCAGCGTGCCGCCACGGGAGCCGAAGCGCCGGTGGCCGTGCTGCACGACCAACGTCCGGCACGGCGCACCGTGCGCCGCAACGACATGCGGGCTGCCGCCTAAGACAGTAAGCGCACGTTATGTTCGCTCCCGCCTACCTCGACCACAATGCCACGACGCCGGTGCATCCGGCGGTGCTGGAGGCCATGCTGCCGTACTTCGACGTACGCTACGGCAACGCCTCCAGCCGGCACGAGTACGGGCGGGCGGCGCGTAAGGCGGTGGACGAGGCCCGGCAGCGGGTGGCTGCGGCGGTGGGGGCGCACCCCACCGAAGTGGTGTTCACCAGTGGCGGTTCGGAGTCCAACAATCTCTTCCTCAAGGGGGCGGCGGCCTGCTTGAAGCCAAGCCTGGTGGCGGTGTCCGCCATCGAGCATCCCTGCGTGCGGGAGCCTGCCAAGGCCTTGCAGCGTTCCGGTTGGCAGATGCATGAGATCGCCGTGGATGGCGAAGGCCGGGTGGTCCCGGCCGACTATGCCGATGTGCTGGCGCGTAAGCCGGCCCTGGTGTCGGTGATGCTGGCCAACAACGAAACCGGCGTCTTGCAGGATGTGGCGGCTCTGGCAGAACAGGCCCGCGCCTGCCGTGCCTGGTTCCACAGCGATGCGGTGCAGGCCCTGGGCAAGGTCGCCGTGGATTTCCGCCGCCTGAACGCTGCGGGTGTGCATGGTCTGACCCTGTCAGCCCACAAGGTCGGCGGGCCCAAGGGGGCCGGTGCGCTGGTGCTGGACAAGCGGGTGGAATTGAAGCCGCTGATTTCCGGCGGCGGCCATGAGCGCGGCCTGCGTTCCGGTACGGAAAACGTGCCGGCCATCGTCGGTTTTGGTGTGGCTTGCGAGCTTGCCGTGGCCGATTTGGAGCAGAAGAAAAACAACTTGCTGGCCCTGCGGACCCAATTGGAACAAGGCCTGGGGGGGCAGGGGGCGACGATCTTTGCCGCCGCTGCGGAACGGCTGCCCAATACCAGCTATTTCGCCTTCGATGATTTGGACGGCGAAACCCTGGTCGGTAAGTTGGATCGAGCCGGTTTTGCTGTGGCCAGCGGCGCCGCCTGCTCCAGCGCCAATCCCGAGCCTTCCCATGTGCTGTTGTCCATGGGCGTGCCGGCGGGTCTGGCGCGGGGGGCTGTGCGCATCAGCCTCGGCGCAAGTACGACAGAAGTACAGATACAGAATTTCCTGGCGACGCTGGCCGATACCGTCGCCCAATTGAAACGTCTCACCGCCATCGCGGTCTGATTCATACGGATTCATTCAGGAGTTTGCACATGCTTAAGTTTCCCATCTATCTCGACTACTCCGCGACCACGCCGGTGGACCCCCGTGTGGCCGAAAAGATGATCCCCTGGCTGGTCGAGCACTTCGGCAATCCGGCCTCCCGCTCCCATGCCTACGGTTGGGAAGCCGAAGCTGCCGTCGAAGAGGCGCGCGGTCATGTGGCCGCCCTGGTCAATGCCGATCCGAAAGACATCGTGTGGACCTCCGGCGCCACGGAATCCAACAACCTCGCCATCAAGGGTGCCGCCCATTTCTACGGCCCCACCAAGGGCAAGCACATCATCACCGTGGCCACCGAGCACAAGGCGGTGCTGGATACCGTGAAGGAACTGGAGCGCCAGGGGTTTGAAGCCACCTATCTGCAACCGGGCGAAGACGGCCTGATTACCATTGAGCAGTTCAAGGCCGCGTTGCGGCCCGATACCGTGGTGGTGTCGGTGATGGCGGTGAATAACGAAATTGGCGTCATCCAGCCCATTGCCGAGATCGGCGAGCTGTGCCGCGCCAACGGCACCATCTTCCATGTGGATGCCGCCCAGGCCACCGGCAAGATGCCCATTGATCTGGAAACGCTGAAGGTGGATTTGATGTCCTTCTGCGCCCACAAGACCTATGGCCCCAAAGGCATCGGTGCGCTTTACGTGCGACGCAAGCCCCGTATCCGGCTGGAAGCCCAGATCCACGGCGGCGGCCATGAGCGTGGCCTGCGCTCAGGCACGTTGGCTACCCATCAGATCGTCGGCATGGGTGAGTCCTTCCGTCTGGCCAAGGAAGAAATGGCCGTGGAGAACGAACGCATCCGCATGCTGCGCGACAGGCTGCTCAAGGGTATCCAGCAGATCGAGGAAGTGTATGTGAACGGCGATCTGGAACAGCGCGTGCCCCACAACCTCAACGTCAGCTTCAACTTTGTCGAAGGCGAGTCGCTGATGATGGCGATCAAGGATGTGGCCGTATCCTCCGGCTCCGCCTGCACCTCGGCTTCCCTGGAGCCTTCCTACGTGTTGCGCGCCCTGGGGCGCTCCGACGAGCTGGCCCACAGTTCCATCCGCTTCACCATCGGCCGCTTCACGACCGAGGAGGAGATCGACTACACCGTAAGCCACTTGCAGGAAAAGCTGGGCAAACTGCGCGAACTTTCTCCCCTCTGGGAAATGTTCAAGGATGGCATCGACTTGAATACCGTTCAGTGGGCTGCGCACTGACGTGCGCTGCCCGGTGGGCCAAATAAACGGCCCACCTCCCGGCCTCCGCCCCGTGGGCGGAGGTGACTAGTTAGATGGAGAATCAAAATGGCATATAGCGAAAAGGTCATCGACCACTACGAAAATCCCCGCAACGTCGGTTCCTTTGGCAAGGATGACGGCGACGTGGGCACTGGCATGGTGGGCGCGCCCGCCTGTGGCGACGTGATGAAATTGCAGATCAAGGTGGGCAAGGACGGCGTAATCGAAGACGCCAAGTTCAAGACTTACGGCTGCGGCTCCGCCATCGCGTCTTCCTCCTTGGTGACCGAGTGGGTCAAGGGCAAGACCGTGGACCAGGCCCTGGAGATCAAGAACACCCAGATCGCCGAGGAACTGGCCCTGCCGCCGGTTAAAATCCACTGCTCGATTCTGGCAGAGGACGCCATCAAGGCGGCTGTGGCCGACTATAAGAAAAAGCACGGAGAGTAATGAGTACTTGCCCCCCATGCCCCTTCCCGAGGAAGGGGGCGACCACGGTTCGCTGCGCTCGCAGCGTTTTGGCTGCTCCTCTTTGGGGCGGCCTTACAGAGGAGTTTCCATGATCACCCTGTCCGAAAGCGCAGCCCAGCACGTCTCCAATTTTCTTGCCAAGCGTGGCAAGGGCATCGGCGTCCGTCTCGGCGTCAAGACTTCCGGCTGTTCCGGCATGGCCTACAAGCTGGAATTCGCCGATAGCACTGAAGGTGACGACATCGTTTTCGACAGCCACGGCCTCAAGGTGCTGGTGGATCCCAAAAGCCTGCCTTACCTGGACGGCACCGAACTGGACTACACCAAGGAAGGCTTGAACGAAGGCTTCAAGTTCAACAATCCCAACGTGAAGGACGAGTGCGGCTGCGGCGAGAGCTTCCAGGTTTGACTGCTGTTGTGGACGCGATCGGCGACTTCACCGGGGACCACTTCACCCTGTTCGGTATTCCCCAAAGTTTCGCTCTCGATACGGCGCTGCTGGAGCAACGCTATCGTGAGTTGCAGGCCAAGGTGCACCCGGACAAACACGCCCATCTGGCGGATGCCGACAAACGCCGGGCCATGCAATGGGCGACCCAGGCCAACGAGGCCTACCAGACCCTGAAGCACCCCCTGTCGCGGGCGCGCTATCTGCTGCACCTGGCCGGTCATGATCCCCAAGTGGAAGACAACACCGCCATGCCTGCCGATTTCCTCATGGAACAGATGGAACTGCGGGAAGCAGTGGCTGATGCCAAGGTGGAGCGCAATAGCGAGCTCTTGGAAGACCTCCATGACCGCCTGCGCCGCCAGCTCAAGGCCCAGCATCTGGCCCTGGCGGAGGATATCGATGTACGCAAGGATTTTGCCGCCGCCGCCGACCGGGTGCGGCAGTTGATGTTCCAGGAAAAATTGCTCCACGACATCGACGACGCGCTGGAAGTCGTGGACGCATAGACAAGAAACAAGCAAAACATGGCATTGCTGCAAATCGCCGAACCGGGGCAATCGGCCGCCCCCCATGAACACCGGCTTGCCGTGGGCATCGATCTGGGCACCACCAATTCCCTGGTGGCCACGGTGCGCAGCGGCATGGCTGTTGTACTGAATGACGACCAGGGCCATGCCCTGCTGCCTTCCGTGGTGCGTTACGAAGCCGACGGTCGGGTGGTGGTGGGCTACGACGCCCAAGCCCGGCAGGCCAAGGACCCGAAGAACACCATCGTCTCCGTCAAGCGCTTCATGGGCCGCGGTCGTAAGGACATCGCCCATATCGAATCCATGCCCTACGACTTCTTGGACGGTGAAGGCATGGTGCGCTTGCGTACCAGCCAAGGTATCAAGAGTCCGGTGGAAATCTCGGCCGACATCCTGCGTACCTTGCGCCTGCGGGCCGAGGCGGCCCTGGGGGGCGAGTTGACCGGCGCGGTGATTACCGTGCCCGCCTACTTTGATGATGCCCAACGGCAAGCCACCAAGGACGCGGCCAAGCTGGCCGGCCTCAATGTCTTGCGCCTGCTCAACGAACCCACCGCCGCCGCCATCGCCTACGGCCTCGACAATGGTTCCGAAGGCATTTATGCGGTGTACGACCTGGGGGGAGGCACCTTCGATATTTCCATCCTGCGCTTGTCCAAGGGCGTCTTCGAGGTCTTGTCCACCGGCGGTGATTCCGCCCTGGGCGGCGACGACTTCGATCAGCGGGTGTTCTGCTGGATCATCGAGCAGGCCAAGCTGGCGCCCCTGTCCCATCAGGATGCCCGGCTGCTGCTGACCAAGGCGCGGGAAGCCAAGGAAACCCTCACTAATCGCGCCGAAGCCCCCATCACAGTCAAGCTCGGCAGCAGCGAATATGTGGACCTGGTGTTGACCACTGAAATCTTCGCCGAGATCACCCGTACCCTGGTGCAGAAGACCCTGGCACCGGTCAAAAAGGCCTTGCGCGATGCCGGTCTGGGTGTGGACGACGTGAAGGGCGTGGTCATGGTGGGCGGCTCTACCCGCATGCCGCAAATCCAACATGCCGTGGCGGAGTTTTTCGGCCAGGACCCGTTGAACAACCTCGACCCGGACAAGGTGGTGGCCCTCGGTGCCGCCACCCAGGCCAACCTGCTGGCGGGCAATCGTGCTGCCGGCGACGATTGGCTGCTGTTGGATGTGATTCCCCTCAGCCTGGGCTTGGAAACCATGGGCGGCCTGGTGGAAAAGATCATTCCGCGCAACGCCACTATTCCCGTGGCCCGGGCCCAAGATTTCACCACCTATAAGGATGGCCAGACCGCCCTGGCGGTGCATGTGGTGCAAGGCGAACGGGAACTGGTGTCCGATTGCCGCAGCCTGGCCCGCTTCGAACTACGCGGCATGCCTGCCATGGTGGCCGGTGCGGCGCGAATTCGCGTGACCTTCCAGGTGGATGCCGACGGCCTGCTTTCCGTTTCGGCCCGGGAGCAGACCATGGGGGTGGAAGCCCGGGTGGAAGTGAAACCCAGCTACGGTCTGTCTGACGACGAAATCGCCGCCATGCTCAAGGATGGCATGAGCCACGCCGCCGACGATGCTTTCCGCCGCGCCCTGCGGGAGGCCCAGGTGGAAGCCCAGCGCCTGATCGAGGCCACCCAATCGGCCCTGAAGGAAGACGCCCATCTCTTGAGTGATGCAGAACGCAGGACGGTGGACGCCGCCATCATTGGTCTTCAAGCCGTGTTGATCGGTGACGATCGCCGCACGGTGGATGAAGCCATGGCCATATTGTCCAAGGCTACCGAGGAATTTGCCGCCCGGCGTATGAACCAGGGAGTTCAGCGCGCCCTGGCCGGAAAGAAAATCGAGGAACTGAACGGATGACCACCCTCATCGTGCTTCCCCATTGGGAGCTTTGTCCTGAAGGCGCCGTGATCGAAGCGGAACCCGGCGTTTCCATTTGCGATGCGCTGCTGGACAACGACATCCACATCGAACACGCCTGCGAAAAATCCTGCGCCTGCACCACCTGCCACGTGGTGGTGCGGGAGGGCTATAACTCCCTGGAGCCCGCGGAGGAGAAGGAAGACGACCTGCTGGACAAGGCTTGGGGCTTGGAGCCCTTGTCCCGTCTGTCCTGCCAGGCCCTGGTGGCGGATACGCCGCTCACTATCGAGATACCGAAATACACCATCAACATGGCGAAGGAAGGCGGTGGAAAGAAGTAAGTCCTGCGGACTTACCTCTTTGAATGATCAGGTCACCCCCGTCCCCTCCGAGGAGGGGCTACTGATATGAGCTGCAAGCAGCAATAAGGAGAACACCATGAAATGGACCGATACCCTGGACGTGGCCCTGGCCCTGATCGACACCCATCCCGAGGTTGATCCGACTAAGATCAATTTTGTCGATCTGATGAATTGGGTACTGGCGCTGCCCGGCTTCAACGACGATCCCAAACACTGCGGCGAGAAGATTCTGGAGGCCATCCAGCAGGCCTGGATGGATGAGTTGGCCTGACGCCGGTTGCGGACAAAGCCCCAGGCGCTTAACTTGCATCGGTAGGGCGATTTTTCCGGATCGCCCTTTTATTGTCACCTTCCTGCCATGACAACCCACGACCACTCTATCTGGAACCACGACCACATCTTCGCTGCGGATAACACCTCTGCGGAGCGCAGTACACGCCTGGTGATGTTCATCACCCTGGCCATGATGGTGGTGGAGATCATCGCCGGCTGGTGGTTCAACTCCATGGCCCTGCTGGCGGATGGCTGGCATATGAGTTCCCATGCCGTTGCCATCGGTCTGTCCGCCTTCGCCTACGCGGCCTCACGGCGCTACGCACGGGACAAGCGTTTTGCCTTTGGCACCTGGAAGATCGAAGTGTTGGCGGGTTTCGTCAGCGCCTTGTTCCTGCTGGCGGTGGTGGCGGGCATGGTGTGGGGTTCCGTGGATCGCCTGCTGGCGCCGCAGCCGATCCACTTCATGGAGGCCATCGTGGTGGCCGTTGTCGGTTTGATCGTCAATCTGCTCTGCGCCCTGATACTCAATGGCGGCCACGGCCATGATCACGGGTACGACCACGACCATCATCATGCTCACGAACACCACGAGCACCACCACCACGGTCATCATGACCTCAATCTGAAATCCGCGTATATCCATGTGTTGGCCGATGCCGCCACTTCCGTATTGGCCATCGTCGCTTTGGCGGCGGGCATGGTGTGGGGCTGGACCTGGCTCGATCCGCTGATGGGTATTGCCGGCGCTATCCTGGTGGCGCTCTGGGCGCGGGGATTGGTGAAGGAAACCGGACGGGTACTACTGGATTGTGAAATGGACCATGGGGTCGTGGATGAAATCCGGCAGGCTATCGCTGAACATCCCCAATGGTCCGCCTCTACCGAAATCGCCGATCTGCATGTGTGGCGGGTAGGGCGTCAGCATTACGCCGCCATCCTCAGCTTGATCTGCCACGGTGCGGAGCCGACGCCCGACCAGGTAAAGCAGTATCTGGCCCAGCACGAAGAGCTGGTGCACCTCTCGGTAGAAATCAATCGCTGCGCCGTGGCCGGATAGGCAGGCACGGCGAGCGGAGCGGCTTAACCGGGATTCAGGATTCCGGCGTCAGCAGCGATACGCCTAGCAGGGCACGGCGGCGCAGCCAGGGGCTGGGCCGGTAGCGGGGATCGCGATACACCAGCAATAGGCTATCGAGGATGTCCAGGATGCGCTTGGGACCGATGGCGTCGCCAAAGGCCAGGGGCCCCTTGGGATAGCCTAGGCCCAGGGTGACGGCCAGGTCGATGTCTGCCGGCGCGGCGATGCCCTGTTGGGCGATGTCACAGGCCACATTGACGATATGGGCGATGATGCGCTGGGCAACAAAGCCGGCGCTGTCGCGGATCACCGTCACTTTGGAACCATCCGCGGCGAACAAGGCGTGGGCGGCGTTACGGGTGGCGGCGGAAGTGATGGGCGTCGTCATCAGGGTGCGGCGTTGGCCAGGTTCCAGGCCGAACAGCACGTCGATGGCAATGGTACGGGTGGCATCCAGGCCCTGGTTGCTGGCGCAGGTGGTGGCATCGTGGCCGCGGGGGGTGACGATGCACAGGGCCTTGGTGCTGGGACGCAGCCCTGTTTCCACTTGGGCGCCTATCTGTATGGCCAGGTCGGTGACGGCTTTGGCAAATTCTGGATGGGCCTGGCTGATCCACAGGGGCGGCAAGGACACCGTGGCCAGGGGCGGTGCCGGGGCTTCATCCAGCGCTTCCGCCGGGCCGCTGATCTTACCCCCTTCGTAGTGGTAGAAACCGCGATTGGTCTTGCGGCCGAGCAAGCCGCCCACCAGTCGCTGCTGGGCCAGGTTGGAAGGACGGAAACGTGGCTCCTGGTAGTACTGGTTGTAGATCGACTCCATCACCGGCTGGGAAACATCGAGGCCGGTCAGGTCCAGCAATTCCAGCGGTCCCATGCGGAAGCCGGCCACGTCGCGCATGATGCGGTCGATCTCGTGGATTTCGGCCACCTGTTCCCCCAGCAAACGCAAGCCCTCGGTAATGAAAGCGCGGCCGGCATGATTGACGATGAAGCCCGGCGTGTCCTTGGCCCTGACTGCCTTGTGGCCCATGCGCTGGCCCAGGGCGAGCAGGGCATCGGAAACGGCGCGGTCAGTGAGCAGGCCGTCGATGACTTCCACGATCTTCATCAGGGGTACCGGATTGAAGAAGTGGAAGCCCGCTACCCGGCTGGGCAGGCGGCAACCGGCGGCGATGGACGTGACGGAAAGCGAGGAGGTGTTGGTGGCGAGGATGCAGTCCTCCGCCACAATGGCTTCCAGCTCGGAGAAGAGTTTCTTCTTGATGTCGAGGTTTTCGACAATGGCTTCCACCACGGCCTGGGCCGGAGCCAGGTCGCCCAGGTTGCCGATCACTTTCAACTTATCGGTGGCGGCACTTACCTGCTCGGCGGTGAGCTTGCCCTTTTCGGCCAACTTGGACAGCGTGGCGGCGATGGCGGTCTTGGCTTCCTGGGCGGCGCCTTCCTTGGCATCGAAAAGCAGCACTTCAACGCCGGCCTGGGCGGCGATCTGGGCGATACCGCGGCCCATGGCGCCGGTACCGACGAGTCCGAGAGTGTTGATGGTCATGAATCTTTCCTTAATGCTGGATGCGAGTTCTCACAGGTGTCGGCATGACGAAGCTGACTGGACCTGAGGTGTTGGGGATGGCCTATTCGGCTATCCCGGCCGCAGGCACTGCGTGCAGTGCCGAATTTACTCCACGAACCGGGCGAATTCGCTGACAGCGGCCCGCTCCGTTTCGAGCTTGTTGGCTGGCTCCGTGGGGTCCTCGTAGCCCAGGGCCATGCCGCATACCAGCATCTGACTATCGGGGATACCCATGATCGGGCCGATGATCTGCCGGAACTGGTGGAAGGCCTGTTGCGGGCAGGTATGCAGGCCGTGGCTGCGGGCGGCGATCATGATGTTCTGCATGAACATGCCCAGGTCCAGCCAGCTTCCCGGTTCCATGTCCCGGTCCAGGGTGAAGAACAGGCCCACCGGCGCGCCGAAGAAATCATAGTTGCGGCCGAAGTGGCGGCGCATGCCTTCCTTGTCTTCCTTGGGGATGCCCAGGTGTCCGTAGAGGGCCTTGCCCAGGGTGCGGCGCCGGCCGAGATAGGGCTCCCGCCATTGCTTGGGGTAGTAGTGGTATTCCTCCTCGTGGCCTTCACCGCCGGCGGCGTAGGCCGCGTTAATGGCGTCGCTGACCTGGCGCCGGGCCGCGCCGGAGCAGACGTACACGTGCCAGGGCTGGATGTTGGAGCCGCTGGGCGCGCGGGCGGCGAGGGCCAGGATGTCCTCTACCGTTTCACGGGACACTGGGGTGGAGAGAAAGCCGCGTACTGAGCGGCGGGAAGCGATGGCTTCCCGTGCGGAGATGCCGGTGTCCGTCATGGTCAGGTCTTGTAGCCGATGGGTGCGGGAGCGAGTTCAAGAATACGCTGGTAGAGCAGTTCGGCCTCCTCTTTGGGCTTGATGCCGAAAAGCGGATTGTCGTTTTCCTGGAACGCCTGGTTGATGTCGGCCCAGTCCTCCTTGCTCAACACCTTTTCGGCGACGGGCATTACCTGGTCTTCTTCCTTGCGCATGTGCTGCCACTCCTTTTCCACATAGCGTTCGGCCGCTTCGAAGAACAGGGTGCGGGCTTCCCGGTCGCCGTTCTGGAAACGGATCAGCAGGTTTTTCAGGTTCTCGATCAAGGGATGGCCGTCCTCGTGTTCCTTGAGCAGGTCGGCGATGATGGCATCGGCTTCGCCAGTGCGGCGCTTGATTGCGGCGAAGAGGAACTTGTCCTCCTTGGGATGGTGCCAGCGGTCCGGGTAGGAAACGATGTAATCGAGGATGGCCCGCAACAGCACGAAGTCCGGCGGGATTTCGCCGTCCCGCATCTGACGCACCAGATAACGCAGGGAATAAAGCACGGCGGCGACGGCGAAATGTTCGTCCTTGATGATCTGGATGGCTTCGGGGCGCATGGTTTTCCTTTTGATTAGGCGTTAACCGCTTTTGACACAGAGAACACGGAGAAAAGGAGGGCACAGAGAAAGACGTACAACTGCCTTGTGTTTTTCTCCATGTTCTCTGGGGCGCCGTGGTCTCTGTGTCAAAGGCGGTTTCGTTGCATTTAAATCCGTTCGATGATCAGGGCAATGCCTTGGCCGACGCCGATGCACATGGTACATAAACCGTAGCGGCCGCCGGATGTCTCCAACTGGTTGAGGGCCGTGGTCACCAGGCGGGCGCCGGAGGCGCCCAGGGGATGGCCGATGGCGATGGCGCCGCCGTTGGGATTGACCCGGGCGTCGTCGTCGGCCAGGCCCAGGTCGCGGGTGACGGCCAGGCCCTGGGCGGCAAAGGCTTCGTTGAGTTCGATCACGTCCATTTGGTCAAGCGTCAGACCTGCCTTGGCCAATACCTTGCGGCTGGCGGGGGCGGGGCCGATACCCATGATACGGGGCGGTACGCCGGCGGCGGCCGTGGCCAATACCTTGGCCCGGGGAGTGAGGCCCAGTTTATTCACCATTTCTTCAGAGGCCAGCAGCAGGGCGCAAGCGCCGTCATTCACGCCGGAGGCGTTGCCTGCGGTGACGCTGCCGTCGGGGCGCACTACACCCTTGAGCTTGGCGAGGGTGTCGATGGTGGTGTCGGGACGGGGATGTTCGTCCTTGCTGAAAACCTTGGGATCGCCTTTTTTCTGGGGCAGGGTGACGGGGGCAATCTCCTTGGCGAAAAAGCCGCGGGCATCGGCGGCAGCCCAACGCTGCTGGCTGCGCAGGGCGAAGGCATCCTGGTCGGTGCGGCCCACCTTGAAGTCGTCGGCCACGTT
>RXJP01000140.1 GCA_003963315.1 Rhodocyclaceae bacterium
TCACCCGCGCCCGCCAGGAAGTGGCGCTCTGGGCGACGGAAGGCGCGCTGCGCGCCGCCTGCGCCGCCGGCATCGAGCGCTATTCGGGATTGGCGGAACGTTTGCTGGGAACGAATTAGAGATCGGGGAAGTCCGGCAGGTTGAGGCCGCCGATCCAGGTTTCCATGCCGCCGTGGGTGCGCACATAGGCTTCGAATTCCTTCACCGGCATGGGCTTGGCGAAGTAGTAGCCCTGCATGTTCATGCAGCCCTTTTCCAGCAGGAACTCCAACTGGTCGCTGTTTTCCACGCCTTCCGCCACCACGTCCAGGCCCAGGTCCCGGGCTAGGGAAATGGTGGCGACGGCGATGGCGGTGTCTTCCGGATCGCCGGGCAGGTCGCGGATGAAGGAACGGTCCACCTTGAGCCGGGAAATGGGCAGGCGCTTCAGGTAGGAGAGGGATGAATAGCCGGTGCCGAAGTCGTCCAGGGCCAGGGTGAAACCCAGTTGGCGTAGTTCCTTGAGGCGGCGGATCAGGGCTTCGTCCGGTTCCATCAGGGTGCTTTCCGTCAGCTCAAGCTCCAGCATGCGCGGGTCGGCGCCGGTTTCCGCCAGGAGCCGCTTGACGATATCCACGAAGTCGGCCTTGACGAACTGCAGGGCGGAAATGTTGGCGGCGAGCCGTATCGGCGGCAGGCCGGCCCGTACCCAGCGATGCTGCTGGGCGAAGGTTTCCTTCATCACCCATTCCCCCATGGGCACGATCATGCCGGTTTCTTCCGCCACGGCGATGAAGGCGCCCGGAGGCAGCAAGCCCCGCTCCGGGTGCTGCCAGCGGATCAGGGCCTCGCCGCCCTTGACGCGGCCGGTGTGGGGTTCGATCTGGGGCTGGTAGTGGAGGACGAACTCGTTGCGTTCCAGCGCGCGGCGCAGGGAGGCTTCCAAGACCAGGCGTTCCGAGGCGCGGGCGGTCATTTCCGGCACGAAGTACTGGAAGTTGTCCCGGCCCAGGGATTTGGCGCTGTACATGGCCACATCGGCCTGTTGCAGCAGGCTGTCGATGTCCTTGCCGTCGTCGGGATAGAGGGCGATGCCGATGCTCACGGTCAGGCTCAGTTCATGGCCTTCGATGATGATGGGGTCGGCCAGGGCGGCGAGCATCTTGCGCGCCACGGCGCCGGCATCGTCCGGGTGCTCGATGCGCTCCAGCAGTACCACGAACTCGTCACCGCCCAGCCGGGCCAGTAGATCCTCGCTGCGCAGGCAGAGCGATAGACGTTCCGCCACGGTGGCCAGGAGGCGATCACCGATGGGATGGCCGAGGGAGTCGTTGACGTGCTTGAACTGGTCCAGGTCGAGGAACAGCACCGCCAGATGTTCCTCATGGCGGTGGGCGGCGGACAGGGCCGAGCGCGCCCGGCTCAGCCAATGGCTGCGGTTGGGCAGGCCGGTGAGCACGTCGTAGTGGGCCAGGTAGTGGATATGGGCCTGGGCGGTGCGGATGGCGGTGACATCCTGCACCGTGCCCCGCAGCAGGAGAAGTTTGTCTTCAGCGCCATCCTCCCCGGCCTGCCATTCGCTTTCGATCTGCAGGTGCACCACGTCGATGTCTTCCGGGCCGTGGCTGGGCCGCGCATCCAGGGTCTGACGACAGGCGCTCTTGAGGGTCTGCCGCAGGGCTTCCTCTATGCTTTCCCGGTCTTCCTCGCGGAATAACTGGGGCAGTTCCTGGAGCACCAGGTTTTGGGAAACCACTCCCAGCAGGCGGCGCATTTCTTCCGAGCAATACATGGTGCCGGGGGTGTTCGGTTCCCACTCCCAACTGCCGATGCGGGCGACCCTTTGCGCCTCGGTAAGGGCGGACTGTTGTTGTTCCAGCCGACGCGATGTGGCGGCCAATTGGGCGGTGCGCTGGTCCACCAGCTTGGCGATGCGCCGGGTGCTGCCGCTGGTCACCAGCAGGAAGGCGCCGAGCAGGCCGACGGTACCCATGCCGATGGCGATGGTGACCCATGAGGTCCAGCCGCGCTGGGGATTGATGTAATCCGCGCCCGCCCGTTGTCGGATTTCCCAGGGGCGACCGGCGAAGGTAAAGGCCGCACGTCGTTGCAGGGGGGTATTGAGCCAGTCATCCCGGTCGCAATTTTCCGGGCCGAACAGGCGGCGGCGTTCGGGGGTGGCGCCGGTGTCCAGCAGGCAGATGTCGAGCCCTTTGACCGTTTGGCCTTCCAGGGTGGCGTTCATGGCGTCTTCCATGCGGAATACCCCGGAGACGACGCCGCGCAGGGGACGTTTGCCGTCCACCTTGTGTCCCAGGGGCATATCCTCCTTGCCTTGGTCGGCGTACACCGCCTGATAGATCACCACGCCCCGTTGGCTGCCCAGCTCCTGCACCAGGCGGAAGGGTTCGCTGGCCTCGGGTTGGCCGGATAGCCAGGTGCGTTGCACGGCGGCGGCGGTGCTGGGCAGGGCAAGTACGTTGAGGCCGAGGGCACGCCAGTTGCTGGCGATGGGTTCCAGGTAGGTGAGGGGTAGATAGGCCTCGGCCTCCGTGGCCGGGAAGATATTACCGGCGGCATCGCGGTTCATGATCTGGAAATCGGAATAGCCGTTGCGGCGTATTTCCTGCTCGAAGGCCAGCCGCTTATCGTGCGCGACCCAAGGCGACCAGCCGAAATTCTGGGTGCCGGAATAGCGGTTGAGCCAGGGCGTGACGAATTCCTTGTAATCCGTTGCCAGGGGCTTGGGGGTGAGGGCTATCCAGCGCTCCAGGGCCAGCATCATGTCCTGTTGGGCATCAAGGCGGCTCTTGATGAGACTGACCTTGTGTTCCGCCTCGCGGTTGAAGCGGGAGGCGATGCGCTGCTCTTCCCATGCGTCCACTTGCAAATAGGCCAGCACCACCAGGCCGATGGCAATGATCAGGGGCAGGGCCACGGCCAGTCGCCGCGGCCGCCAATCTTCCACCGGCTGGCCGCAACAGACCAGGACCAGGGGCACCGCCACCAGTACGCCCAGGGTGTCGCCTATCCACCAGTTCCACCAACTGAAGGCGGCATCGCCCGCGGCGATGCCGCCGCCGGTGACCAGGGAGGGAATGGCGATACTGGCACTGACGAGGCAACTGACCGGCGCCACCACGCAGATGAAGCGGACAATACTTTCCTGGCGGTCCAGGGCATTGGGCAGCCCGATCAATTTGCGCGCCAACCGGACGCCGGCCACCGCCTGGGCGGTGGCGCCCAGGGGAATGGTCATGATGCCGAACCAGGCCGCGCCGGAAAAATGGGATTGCAGTCCCGCTGCGATCTGTACCGCCAGGGAACCCAGCAGCACCGCGGGCCAGAGCCGGTAGCCCCAGACCATCATGGCGGCCAGGGCGATGCCTGCCGGCAAGAAAATGGGGATGACATAACCCGGCGCAACCGCCAGGTGCAGGGAAATCCAGCCGATTACGGCGTAGGCCAGGGCTAGGCTCAACTGTATGGCGAGGGCCGCGGGCATGGGGATGAATTCGTCGTTATGGGGAGGCGCGGCTGATTATAGGGGCAGGCCTATACCTTACGGCATAGCGAGGCGTTTTCTTTGTGCGAGATCGCCTAGCAGGGAAGGTAAGATTGGCGGTTCCGTGTCAATTTTCCTGCGAGGATTCCCCCCTTGACGACAGCGCAACTGGAAGTCCGCCAAGAAGTTCAAACCATCGCCGTGGTGAGTGTGGTGCATGGCATTTCCCACTTCTATCAACTGGTGTTGCCTTCCCTCTATCCCTGGTTGATGCGCGACTTCAACCTTGGTTATACCGAGGTGGGCAGCGCCATGACGTTGTTCTTCGTGGTGTCCGGTTTATGCCAGGCCGTGGCCGGCGTGGCGGTGGACAAGCTGGGGGCGCAGCGGGTGTTGATGGGCGCGGTCGCCTTGCTTGGACTGTCCACCCTGGTGTTGTCCCTGGCGAACGGGTATCCGATGCTGCTTCTGGCCGGCGCCTTGGCGGGGCTTGGCAATGCCGCCTTCCACCCGGCGGATTTCGCCCTGCTCAACCATCGCGTGTCCACCCCGCGCCTGGGCTATGCCTTTTCCGCCCATGGCGTGTCGGGCAGCATCGGTTGGGCCCTGGCGCCGGTGACCATGACCTTGCTCGCCGCCGGCGGCCATTGGCATGTGGCGGCCCTGGGCGCTTCCTGCGTGGCGGTGGTGGGTTTGCTGCTGCTCTGGTGGTGCGGCGCCGACGTTACCTTGGACAAGGACCACGCCAAGGCGGAAAGCGGCGCGCCGGCATCCAGCACCCTGGATTTCCTCAAGCTGCGCGCGGTGTGGTTGTGCTTCCTGTTCTTCACCCTCACCGCCATGGCCTTGGGGGCCTTGCAGGGCTACCTGCCCACCGCTGCCGGCGAAGTCTTCGGCCTGCCCGTGGCCGGCGCAGCCCTGGCCCTGTCGGCCTATTTGCTGGGCAATGCAGGGGGCACCCTGGCCGGCGGATTCGTCTCCGTCGGCAACCTGGGGCGCGACGGTTGGGTGGCGGCGATGCTGGGTTTCGGTGCCCTGGTTGCGGCGCTGCTCGCCACCGGCTTGCCGCCCGCCTGGAGTGTGGCGCCGCTGCTTGGGTTGGTGGGTTTTGCGTCGGGCATGGCCGGTCCTTCCCGCGATCTGCTGGTGCGCCAGGCGGCCACGGCCCGCTTCGGTAAGGCGGCCTACGGTCGGATCTATGGTTTCGTTTATTCCGGGCTGGATACCGGCATGGCCCTGGCGCCCTTGGTTTTCGGTCCCTTCATGGATGCAGGCGTCTTTGTCGCGTTGCTGGCCGGGGTGGCGCTGCTCAATGGTTTGTCCGTGTTGACGGCCCTGGGCATCGGCCGTGAATTGCCGGCCAGCCAGGGGGCGTGAAAGCCATGAAGCGTTGTCGCGGATTCAAGGCCATGGGACTGGCGCTGTGCCTGAGCCTGATGGCGATGTCGGTCTCCGCCAAACAAGCCCAGCCGCGGCCGGTGAGTCCCCGCGGCCCCTTGGCGGCGGACGAGGTTTCCAATATCGACATCTTCCGCCGGGCCAGCCCGTCGGTGGTGTACATCACCACCCTGGACCAGGTGCTCAATCTGCTCACCATGAATGTGCGGGAAGTGCCCCGCGGCACCGGCTCGGGCTTCGTCTGGGACGACCAGGGCGGCAGTTTGCATATCGTCACCAACTACCACGTGGTGGCCGGGGCGCGGGCAGCCAAGGTTCGACTGTCGGACCAGCGCACCTACGACGCCAAGTTGGTGGGGGTCAGTCCGGAAAACGATCTGGCGGTCCTGCGCGTTATCGTGCCCGAACGTAGGCCGACGCCCCTGCCCCTGGGCAGCAGCCGGGACCTCTTGGTGGGGCAGCGGGTGATCGCCATCGGCAATCCCTTCGGCCTCGATCACACCTTGACTACCGGCGTGGTGTCGGCCTTGGACCGTTCCATCGACGGCGAGGATGGCCGTACCGTGCACCACCTGATTCAGACCGATGCCGCCATCAACCCGGGCAATTCCGGCGGCCCGCTGCTGGATTCGGCGGGGCGTCTGATCGGTGTCAACACGGCCATCTACAGTCCATCCGGCGCCAGCGCCGGCATCGGTTTCGCCGTACCTGCGGATACGGTGAACCGGGTCGTGCCGGAATTGATCGCCTTCGGCGAATATGTGCGGCCCAGCCTGGGCTTCAGTGTGATCGAACGGGTCAGCGCCTTCATTACCCGCCAATTAGGTATCAAGGGCCTCGCCATCGTCGAGGTGACGCCGGGTTCTTCCGCTGCGGAAGCGGGCCTCAAGGCCAGCCGCATGACCCGGGACGGCGGCGTGATTCCCGGCGACGTGATCCAGACCATCGACGGTCAGCCGGTGGAGACCGTGGCGGAGATGGATAGGCTGCTGGATACCCGCCAGGCGGGGGAAAAGGTCCGCGTCGGCTATTGGCGCGACGGCCATGTGTTCCAGCAGGTGCTGACCCTGACGGTGCCGCGTCGACAGTGACGTGCGCCGTGCTTCAGCCCGTCGCCTGGCAGGCGCGGTGGCGGGGGCAGCTCACCAGGTGGTCGTTCACCATGCCGGTGGCTTGCATGAAGGCGTAGCAAATGGTGCTGCCGACGAATTTGAAACCCCGTTTGGCAAGGTCCTTGGACATGGCGTCGGAGATCGGCGTGGAGGCCGGTACTTCGGCCATGGTGCGCCAGTGGTTGACCTGGGGGCGGGCATCCACGAATTTCCAAAGGTGCTCGTCCAGGCTGATGCCCTGGTCGCGCAGGGCCAGGGTTGCCCTTGCGTTGCCCATGGCGGCCTTGACCTTGAGCCGGTTGCGCACGATGCCCGGGTTGGCCAGCAGGCGTTCCATATCGGCATCGCCGTAACGGGCGATTGTTTCCACATCGAAATCGTCGAAGGCCAGGCGGTAGTTCTCCCGTTTGCGCAACACGGTGATCCAGGATAGCCCGGCCTGGGCGCCTTCCAGCAGCAGGAACTCGAACAGGGTCCGGTCGTCGTGGCAGGGCACGCCCCATTCCCGGTCGTGGTAGGCCGTGTAGAGGGGATCGGTGCCGCACCAGGGGCAGCGCTCCTGCTTCATGCCGCCTCGTCGATCAGGGTGAGGATGCCGTGGCGCAGGCCGGGGTCTTCGGGATGGGGTTGGAGCTTGAATCCCAGGTCGGAGACGAATTTGAGCATGCGCGAGTTTTCCGTGAGGAAATCCCCCGTCATGTAGCGGAAGCCCTGTTGCCTGGCGGTGTCGATGATGCGCAGCATCAGTTGCCGCGCCAAGCCGGTGCCCTGCCAACCGTCGGCGACGACGATGGCGAATTCGCAGGATTCACCGTCGGGATTGCTGGCGTAGCGCACGACGCCCACTTCCCGGGAGGCGCCTTCCTCATCGGACAGGGCCACCAGGGCCATTTCCCGGTCGTAGTCGATCTGGGTCAGGCGCACCAATTGCACCGGCGAGAGCTCACGGATGGTGTTCATGAAGCGGAAGTAGCGCGACTCCTGGGATAGGTGCTGGACGAAGTATTGGGCCAGGTGGGCGTCTTCCGGTTGGATCGGGCGTATGTGCACCTGGCGCCCATCCTTGGCGATGAAGTCCTCCTGGAGGTAGGCGGGGTAGGGGTGGATCGCCATGTGGTCGTAGCGCCCCGCCTTGCGCGGCAGCGGGTCGATATGGACGCGGGCGTCCACCGCCACGGCGCCCTGTTCATCCACGATCAGGGGATTGATGTCCAGTTCCTGGATCCAGGGCAGTTCGCAGACCATTTCCGAAAGGCGCAGCAACACGCCTTCCAGCACCTTCTCGTTGAGGGCGGGCAGATTGCGGAATTCGTTGAGGCGGCTGCGCAGTTTTTCCGACTTGAGCATGTCGGCCACCAGGAAGCTGTTGAGGGGTGGTAGCGCCACCACCCGTTCGCTGCGCTGTTCGATGACGGTGCCGCCCAGGCTCAGGGTGATGGCCGGGCCGAAGATGGGGTCGCGGAGGATGCCCAGGCGCAGTTCGCGGCCGCGGGGCTTCTGCACCATGGGTTCGACGCTGACGCCGTGGATGTGGGCTTCGGGACTGTGGTCCTTCACTTCCTCGACGATCTGCTCGTAGGCCAGGCGCACGGCGGAGAGGGAATGCAGGTTGAGGCGCACGCCGCCCACGTCGGATTTGTTTTCGATCTCCGGCGACACCACCTTCATGGCCACCGGCAGGCCGAGTTCTTCCGCCAGCATCATGGCTTCGGTGGAGGAGCGGGCCACCACCGCCTGGGCGATGGGAATGTGGAAGGCCGCCAGTAAGGCTTTGGATTCCATTTCGCTGAGGTGGTGGCGTCCTTCCATCAGGGCCGTTTCGATCACCAGGCGGGCGCTGGGCAATTGGGGTTCGGCATGGTCGGCGGCGGAAGCGCCGGGCACCTGCATCAGCAACTGCTTGTTGCGGTAGTAGCTGCTGATGTGGGAGAACATTTCCACCGCCGGCTCCGGCGTACGGAAACTGGGAATGCCGGCACTGCGCAGGAGCAGGCGGGCTTCCCGTACCTGCTCCTCACCCATCCAGCAGGTCACCAGGGGTTTGCGCGAATGGTGGGCCACATCGGCCACGATGCGCGCGGCCTGGGTCGGATCGGACATGGCCTGGGGCGTGAGGATGACCAGGGCGCCATCCACCTGGGGATCGTCCAGGCAGGCGGTGAGGGCGGCGGCGTAGCGGTCCGGCCCGGCGTCGCCGATGATGTCCACCGGATTGTCCTGGGACCAGTTGCGGGGCAGCACCGCATCCAGTTTGTCCAGGGTGGCTTCGGTCAGTTCGGCCAGGGGGATGCCGATATCCGTGGCATGGTCGGCCGCCATGGCGCCGGGGCCGCCGCCGTTGGTGATGATGGCGAGGCGGTTGCCGTGGGGGTGGAAGTGCAGGAACAGCGCGGAAGCGGCGGCGTACATCTGGTCCACCGTGTGCAACCGCACCACGCCGGCCCGGCGCACCGCGGCGTCGAATACGTCGTCGTTGCCCGCCATGGCGCCGGTGTGGGAAAAGGCCGCCCGGCCCCCCGCGGGATTCTTGCCCACCTTGATCAGCAACACCGGCTTGACCCGGGCCGCGGCCCGCAGGGCGCTCATGAAGCGGCGGGAATTCCGGATGCCCTCGATGTAAAGGAAGATGTGCTCGGTGCGCGAATCGGACACCAGATAATCCAGGGCCTCGCCGAAGTCCACATCGCTTTCCGTGCCGAGGGACATCACCGCGGAAAACCCCACCCGGTTGGGTAAAGCCCAATCGAGGATGGCCGTGCACAGGGCGCCGGATTGGGACACCAAGCCGATGGTGCCCGGCATGGCACCGCCCTTGGCGAAGGTGAGGTTGAGACCGTTGGAGGGACGCATGATGCCCAGGCAGTTGGGCCCCAACAGGCGCACCTTGTAGCGGCGGGCGATTTCCAAGGTGCGTCGTTCCAACATCATGCCTTCCGCCCCGGCTTCGGCGAAGCCGCCGCTGATGACCACCACCGCCTTGACCCCGGCCTTGCCGCAGGCTTCCACCACGTCGGGTACGTGAACCGCGCGGGTACAGATGGCGGCCACATCCACTTTCTGTGGAATATCGGCAATGCTGGCGTAGCAGGGGCGGCCGTACAGGGTCTCGTGGCGCGGGTTGACGGCGAAGACCTGGCCCTTGTAATCGCCGTCCAGCATGTTGCGCACCAAGGTGGCGCCGATGGAATCCGGGCGCTCCGAGGCGCCGATGATGGCAACGGACTTGGGCTCGAAGAGCGATGTGAGGTAGTGCTGTTCGCTATGCATGATTCGCTCGATTTGTTGCAGTGCACATAATTGCAACACATTATCCGTTACTTGATATCGGCAATTTGAGAGATATCAAGCGGGATTCGACTATACGAGCATTTTTTAACGGGAATGCCAAAGGACCGGTTCCCCTCGGAACGGCGCTGATACAGGGAGTTGGTGCTCGTGCCAAGGCACTGCGAATATTTCACTTAGACGTCAACATGTGGCTTCATCCTCCCGGGGTTTCTTGGCACATAATCCCCCTTGGTTTCCCTCGCCTTGTGTCCGGTTTCATGAATCCTCCTTTCGCCCTTTCCCCCTCCCCTTGGGTGGCCCGTTTCGCGCCGCTAATTCCCGCCGGCGGTGAAGTCCTCGATCTCGCCTGTGGTCGCGGCCGCCATGCCCGGTTTCTTGCAGGACTTGGCTATCAAGTGGAGGCGACGGACAGGGATGAGGAGGCACTCGCCTCCCTGGCGGGTATTGCCGGAATCACCACACGCCAAGCCGATCTTGAGGGCGGCGGCTGGCCTTATTTCGGTCGCGGCTTCGCCGGGGTGGTGGTCACCAACTATCTCTATCGCCCCTTGCTGCCGCAGATACTGGCCCTGCTCGACGAAGGCGGCGTGTTGATCTACGAGACCTTCATGGCCGGCAACGAGCTCCTGGGCAAGCCGGAGAATCCGGCCTATCTGCTGCGCAAGGGGGAGTTGCTGGACATCGCGAAGGGACGCCTGACGGTGGTGGCCTTCGAACAGGGCAGGGTGGAAACGCCCCGCCCAGCCATGGTCCAGCGCATCTGCGCCCTGCGCGGCCGGCCGGGCTTGTTGCCCCTTTGACTATTCCATTCCATCCCCAGAGGAGACTTTGATGAGCCTGACCGCCCTTGTATTGCTCGGTGTTCTGCTGTTGGTGCTGATTTATGCCGTATTCGCCTACAACGGCCTGGTGGCCCTCAAGCACGGGGTGGCCAAGGCCTGGGCCAATATCGACGTGTTGCTCAAGCAGCGCCACGACGAACTGCCCAAACTGGTGGAGGTGTGCAAGCAATACAAACAGTTTGAACAGACCACCTTGCAGCGGGTGATCGAGGCCCGCAATCGCGTCCAGAGCGCCCGGGAGAGCCAGGATGTGGCGGCCCTGGGGGCGGCGGAGGGCATGTTGCGCAGCGGCCTGGGGCAGATATTCGCCGTGGCCGAGGCCTATCCGGAACTGCGCGCCAACGAGAGCTTCATGCAGTTGCAGGGGCGCATCACCCAGTTGGAGAACGCCATCGCCGATCGCCGCGAGCTGTACAACGAGGCGGTGAACATCAACAACGTGCGGGTGGAGCAGTTCCCCGATGCCATGATCGCCGGGGCGTTCCGCTTCGGCACCTTGCCCTTGCTGGAATTCTCTTCCAGCGAAAAAGCCGACGTGGATGTGAAATCGCTGTTCAACAACTGACAGACCCATGCTGGCCCGCTTGCGCCGCGGCTACGGGGAGTGGATCACCTCCGGCGGCCAGTTGCTGATGCTCTTCGTCGGTGCCCGCATTGGCACGCCCCTGGGATGGCGTCTATGCGTCGCGTTGATCGCGCTGCTCAGTGTGCAGGCTTGGGTGTCGGTGCTGCGCCGGGCCCGGGTTGTGGCGGATACGCCCACTTCCAATGTGGCATCCGCCGCCCAAGGCTATGTCGAATTGCGCGGCCGGGGCCAGCCGCTGCCGGGCGCGCCGGTGCTGTCGCCGA
Organism: Rhodocyclaceae bacterium; assembly: GCA_003963315.1. Classification (GTDB taxonomy): domain Bacteria; phylum Pseudomonadota; class Gammaproteobacteria; order Burkholderiales; family Rhodocyclaceae; genus AWTP1-18. The sequence continues at coordinate 10,974 of RXJP01000140.1, forward strand.
TCAACGGGCTGCCCTGTCTCTGGTTCCGCTACAAGGTGGAATGCAAGCGCGGTGACCGTTGGGAAACCGAGTCCAGCGGCGAATCCGATGCCTCTTTCCTGATCGACGACGGTAGCGGCCAATGTGTGGTGGATCCGGAGGGTGCTGAAATCCTCCCGGCCCGGCGCGATACCTGGACCGAAGGTGAGCGCCGCTATACCCAGTGGTTGCTGCTGGATCGGGAATCGATCTACGTGCTGGGCGAATTCCACACCTGGGGCGGAGACGACTTGAATCTGAGCCTGGCGGAGGACATGAAAGCCTTGCTGACGGAGTGGAAGCGGGACATGCCCGCCCTGCTCAAGCGCTACGACCTGGATGGCAACGGCAGCCTGGATTTGCGGGAGTGGGAACTGGCCCGGGCTCAGGCCCGGCGCGAGGTGGAACGCAACCATCGGGAACTGCGCGCCGCGCCGGATACCCACCTGATGGGGCGGCCCCGGGACGGGCGGCTTTACCTGATCTCCTCCCTTGCGCCGGAGAAACTGGTGCGCCGTTTCCAACTGTGGGCCGTGGCCCATGTGGCGATCTTCTTCGTCGCCCTCATCGGTCTGGCGCGGATTTGATCCTGGCTCACAGCAGGGGTTTGAGCGCCTTCCACACATGCTCCATCAACAGCGGCTGGGCCGCGGCGACGGGATGCAGGCCGTCGGCTTGGAAGGCCGTGGTGTCGGTGGCGATGGGTTCCAGCAGAAAGGGCAGGAAGGCGGTTTTCTCCTTTTTCGCCACGGCAGCGAAAGTGGCCTCGAAACGGCTGACATAATCGGGGCCGTAGTTGGGCGGCAGCCGCATGCCGATGAGCAGCACCTTGGCGCCGGCGGCGCGGCTTTTCTTGACCATGGTTGTCAGGTTGTTCCGCATCTGGTCGACGGAAAGGCCGCGCAGGCCGTCGTTGCCTCCCAGTTCGAGAATGACCAGAGCGGGGTGATGTTGGGTTAATGCCGCATCGAGGCGGGCCAGTCCGCCGGCGGTGGTCTCGCCGCTGACGCTGGCATTGGCGACGGTGATGGCCTTGCCTTCCTTGCTCAGCTTGTCCGCCAACAATGTGGGCCAGCCCTGGTCGCGGGGAATGCCGTAGGCTGCGGATAGGCTGTCGCCGAATACCAGCAGGGAACGCTCGGCGTGGGCGAAGGTCGAGAGCAGCAGGAAACTCAGGAAGAACAGGATTCTGGACATGGCACAGGCGGCATTGGAAGCAGTATTGGAAGTACAAGGGCTGGGCAAGGACGTGCCCAGCGGCGACGACAGGCTGACGATTCTGCACGACATTTCCTTCGCCGTGGCGGCAGGGGAGTCGGTGGCCATCGTCGGTGCGTCCGGTTCCGGCAAGTCCACCCTGCTGGGCCTCATGGCCGGGCTGGATATGCCCAGCCGGGGCCGGGTGTTGCTTGACGGCGCCGAGTTTTCAAGCTTGGACGAAGACGGCCGCGCCGCCTTGCGGGGCAAGGCCTTGGGTTTTGTCTTCCAATCCTTCCAGTTGCTGCCTGCCCTCACCGCCCTGGAAAACGCCATGCTGCCCCTGGAACTGGCGGGACAGTCCGAGGCCGCGTCAACGGCGAAGGCGCTGCTGCAACGGGTGGGGTTGGGGCATCGCCTGCATCACTATCCCAAGCACTTGTCCGGCGGTGAACAGCAACGGGTGGCCCTGGCTAGGGCTTTCGTTGCCAATCCCCGTCTGCTGCTGGCGGATGAACCCACGGGCAACCTGGATGCCGCCACCGGCGCCGAGATCATCGACCTGATGTTCCGCATGAACGGGGAGGAGGGTACCACCCTGATCCTGGTCACCCATGACGAGGCGCTGGCCGGGCGTTGCCAGCGGGTGATACGGCTTGATGGCGGTCGGTTGGTCTAATCGCCCGTCGCCAGCGATGCGCTGCTCAGGGCTTGACGAACTTGAGGGTGAACTTGTCGCTCTCGCCGATGGACAGGTACTTCTCCCTATCGACATCCTTGAGCCGTAGCGACGGTGGCAGGGTCCACACGCCTTCCGGGTAATCCTTGCTGTCCCGAGGATTGGCGCTGATCTCGCTCGTCGCCACCAGCTTGAAGCCGGCTTTCTGCGCCAGGGCGATCACATAATCTTCCCGCAGGTAACCGCTGGCAAGCTGGGTTTCCTGGGACAGATCGCTGCGGCCGCGATGATCCACGATGCCGAGGATGCCGCCGGGCTTCAGCGCCGTGTAGAAAGCAGCCAGGTCGCCATCGGCTTCGCCATCCACGATCCAGTTATGCAGGTTGAGGAAGGTCAGCACCCGGTCCGCCGAATTGGGCGCTACCGTGTCCCCCAGGCCGGGTAGGTGGGCGACGACGCCCTTGCCGTAGATGGTGGGCTGGTTGGCGATGCGGCCGAGGATGACCTCATGCTCGGCCTTGGCCGCAGCCGGATTGTGGGCGCCGGCGTGGAGCGCCATGATGTAGCGGCCATGGTCGCGCAGATAGGGCGCCAGGATTTCCGCCCACCAGGCATTCACGCTGGGCCACACTTCCACCACCGTGAGATTGTCCTTCAGTTCGAAGAACGCCAGGGTCTCCTGGGGGTGGCGATAAACGTCCCGCTTGCGGTTGGCTTCGCTGCGCTGGGGGCCGGCGATCCACTGGGCCAGGGCCGCGTCTTGAACGGGTTCTGCTGCGGTGGTGGCGGTGGCCCAGGCCAGGGTAAGGGCAATGAGCAAACGGGACATGACGGATACCTTGGGCAAGGGAACGGTTAGCGGCGGGCGCTGATGATGATTTGCCGGGCAGCGGCGATGCCGCTGCGCACGGCGCTTTCCAGGGTCGCCGGGTAATCGCTGGCGATATGGTCGCCGGCCAGCAACAGGCCGGGCAGGGGCGTTGCCGTGGCGAGGCGCGGCAGTTGCGGTGTGCAGGCGAAGGTGGCGCGTTTTTCCGTGATGACTTTGTGCCACAGGGGTAGGGGAATGTTCGGCACCAGGGTGGCGATTTCCCTGTGCAGCTCGGCGGCCAGTTGTTCGTTGTTCAAATCCTCGTGCCGCCCCTTGGCGCTGATGACGGCGGCGAGCAGGCCCGGCGTACCCAGCAGTCGTCCCCGGTCGAACAGCCATTGCAGCAGGCCGTCGCCATAGCCCGCCATGGCTTGGTTGAGCGTGACGGAGGGGGGGTATTGCAGATAGACGGTGACGATGGGTTCGTAGCGCAGGGCCGCCAATTTCTGTTGCAGCGATTCCAGGCCGGGCTGGCCCGCCAAGAGCGGCGACAGGTGATGGGGGGCGGTGGCGAGAACGACATGGCTGTATTCGGTGGCGATGCCGTCCACCCGCCAATGGCTGCCGCTTTGCGCCAGGCTGCCGATACGCTGGCCGCGCAGCACCTGTCCGCCGTGGGCTTCGATGTAGCGGGCCGCCGGTTCGGGAAACAGGGCGGAGAGGTCCACCCGGGGCAGCAGCAGATCGGATGCGGCCCGGTCCGCTCCCAGGGTGTCCCGCAGGACGTTGGCGAAGACTTGGGCCGAGGCCTGTTCCGGTGGCGTGTTGAGGGTGGCGACGCAGAGGGGTTCCCACAGGTAGCGGCACAGTTTTTCCGGCTGGCGCAGGCTGTCCATCAAGGCGGTGACGGTGATGTCCGCCGGAAGCACAAAATGGCATCCCTTGAGATATTGCATGAAGCGGATGGCCGCCCACTTCTCGCCCCAGGTGAGGCCCTTCGCCCCCACCAGGGCAGCGGCCAGGTGCAGCGGTGCGGGCCAGTCGGGGGCGCTGATGCACAGCACGCCGGGGTAGTCGAGATGAAGGGACTGGCGCTGGAGCAGGGCTTGCGGATCGGCGCCCACTTGCGCCATCAGGCGTAGGGTTTCGCGGTAGGCACCCACCAGGATGTGCTGGCCGTTGTCCACGGCGATGCCGTCGATATCCGCCCGCCGCGCGCGGCCGCCCAGGGTACGGGAAGCTTCGTAGATATCCACGGCGATGCCGGCGGCGGCCAGCTCAACCCCCGCCGCCATGCCCGCATAGCCGCCGCCGATAATGGCGATGGGTCCGGCTGTCAGTTTTTCAGCCACGTTGTGGTGGCGATCCACAGTTTGCGTACCGGCGTCAGGGACAGCCGGCGGTCCAGCACCTGATAACCGTCGCGGACGATTTCATTCAAGGTGGTGCGATAGATGGCGGCCATGACGAGCCCCGCCTTCTGCGCCTTGCGGTCCGCTGCCGGCAATTGGCTCAGGGCCTTGTCGTAGGTGGCCTGGGCGCGTTGCACCTGGAATTCCATGAGGGCGCGGAAGTTGTCGCTGTAACGGGCCTGGAGCAGATCGGCGGCGGGCACATTGAATTGCTGAAGCTCATCCACCGGCAGGTAGATGCGGCCGCGGCGGGCGTCCTCACCCACATCGCGGATGATGTTGGTGAGTTGGAAGGCAAGGCCCAGGTCGTGGGCATACTTGAGGGTGTGGCGGTCGGTGTAGCCGAAGATTTCAGCGGCCAGCAGACCCACCACGCTGGCCACCCGATAGCAATAGAGATTGAGATCCTTGAAGGTGGCGTAGCGGGCCATGTCCAGGTCCATCTCCATGCCGTCGATGATCTCCTGCAACAGCTCCTGGGTGATGGCGAAGCGGGGCAGGGCAGTGGCCAGTGCCTGGGTCACCGGATGGCTGGGATGGCCTTCGTAGAGGGCGCCCACCTCGGTGCGCCACCAGGCCAGTTTGGCCCGGGCCATGGCGGTATCGCTGCATTCGTCCACCACGTCGTCCACTTCCCGGCAGAAGGCGTAGAGGGCCATGATGGCCTGGCGCCGCTCGGGCGGGAGGAAGAGGAAGCTGTAATAGAAACTGGAGCCGCTGGCGGCGGATTTCTGCTGGCAGTAGTCGTCGGGGGTCATAGGGCTTTGAGAAGGATGCGGGGCCAGTCCAGGGCGCCGAGTTTCGGCCGGTGGCGGAACACGTCGTAATCCGCGGCCTCGATTTTATCCAGGATGCGCAGGCCGCCGGCCACGATGGCGCGGATTTCCAGGCCGATACGTCCCGGCAGTCGGCGGCCGAGGGGGGCTCCTTGCAGCATCAGGGCGCGGGCCCGGTCCACCTGGAATTTCATCAGGGCGCGGAAGTTGGCATCGCAGCGGCCTTCGCGCAATTGGGCTTCGCTCACCTGGAAGCGCGCCAGGTCTGCCAGGGGGAGATAAATGCGGCCATCAACGTTCTTCTGCATATCCACGGCCACGTCCTGCCAGTGGTTGATGAGTTGCAGGGCGGAGCACACGGCATCGGATTGACGCAGGTTCTCTTCGCTGGCGGCATGGAACAGATGCAGCAGCAGACGGCCCACGGGGTCAGCGGAACGGCGG
>RXJP01000060.1:0-862 GCA_003963315.1 Rhodocyclaceae bacterium
CCGTCTGGGCGCTGCTCGACGAGGAGCGGCGGGCCGGCAAGCGCATCCTGTTCGAGGGCGCGCAGGGCGCGCTACTCGACGTCGATCACGGCACCTATCCGTTCGTCACGTCCTCCAACATCGTGGCCGCGCAGGCGGCGACGGGCTCGGGCCTCGGCCCGGGTGCGATCGGCTACGTGCTGGGCATCGCCAAGGCCTACACGACCCGGGTCGGCGAGGGGCCGTTCCCAACCGAGCTGTTCGACGAGATCGGCGAGACCATCGGCAGCCGCGGCCGCGAGTTCGGCGTCAACACCGGGCGCAAGCGCCGCTGCGGCTGGTTCGATGCGGTGCTGGTGCGGCAGACCGCGCGGACCAGCGGCATTCATGGCCTCGCGCTGACCAAGCTCGACATCCTCGACGGCTTCGACGAGATCCAGGTCTGTGTCGGCTACAAGCTTGACGGCAAGGAGATCGATCATCTGCCGGCGGGCGAGGGCGCGCAGGCGCGGGTCGAGCCGATCTATGAGACCATCGAAGGCTGGCAGGAGCCGACGGCCAATGCCCGGTCGTGGGCGGACCTGCCGGCACAGGCCATCAAGTACGTTCGCCGGGTCGAGGAACTGGTCGGCTGCCCGATCGCGCTGCTTTCCACCAGCCCGGAACGCGAGGATACGATCCTCGTGCAAAACCCGTTCGAGGCCTGAACAAAACATGGCCCGTCATGGGTGGACTGTGTTCTGTTGATTGACGTTTTTTAAGTACAGGGTTCGCGGAGAATCCTGCAGACTGGACAAGGATGGCTGATTACTACCCGCTCATAGCCCGCGCCATCGCCGGACTGGACCCCAGTGCTCCCGGCGAGCAGCGCCGTGCGCTTTAT
>RXJP01000060.1:977-16111 GCA_003963315.1 Rhodocyclaceae bacterium
CCGATGCCGTCCTCGTCCTCGCCTAAACCGCCGGCCGCAAAGAAACCCGGGAAGCAAGCCGCCGCCCCTTCCCGGCGCGATACCGCCACGGCAGCCACGGCCACTGCGGCTGTTTCCATTCCCGGCGTCACCCCGCTGCTGGCGGACAAACTGTTCCGCCTCGGCATCCGCCGCGACGAAGACCTGGCCCTGCACCTGCCCCTGCGCTACGAGGACGAAACCCGCCTCACGCCCCTGGCCGATGCCCTGCCCGGCCTGCCGGCGCAATACCAGGTGGAAGTGGTGCATACCGAAGTCGGCTTCCGTCCCCGCCGCCAACTCATCTGCCATACCCAGGAACCAGGCAGCGGCGAGACGCTGCTGCTGCGCTTCCTCAACTTCTACCCCAACCAGCAGAAGGCCCTGGAACCCGGCGCCCTGGTGCGGCTCTATGGCGAAGTGAGGAGCGGCTTCTTCGGCAGCGAGATGGTGCATCCCCGCTTCCGCATCGTGCGGGAAGACACGCCCCTGGCGGACAGCCTGACCCCCGTCTATCCCACCACCGCCGGCCTTGGCCAGGGCACGCTGCAAAAGCATGTGCGCGCCGCCCTGGAACGGGTGGACCTGTCCGATACCCTGCCCGAAGCGCTGCGCAAGAAACTCAAGCTGATGCCCTTGGCGGAGGCGGTGCACACCCTGCACCACCCGCCCCCCAGCCTGAGCATGGCCACCCTGGAAGAGCGTGGCATTCCGGCCTGGACCCGCATCCGTTTCGACGAACTGCTGGCCCAGCAACTCTCCCTGCGCCTGGCCTATGCCGCCCGTCGCGAGAAGGGCGCACCGCGCCTACTGCCTACGGGAGTACTGACGCAGAAGCTGCTGGACAGCCTGCCCTTCCAGCTCACCGGGGCGCAGCGTCGGGCCTGGCAGGAGATCGCCGCCGACCTGGGCCAGCCCCACCCCATGCAGCGCCTGTTGCAAGGGGATGTGGGCAGCGGCAAGACCATCGTCGCCGCCCTGGCCATGCTCCATGCCGCCGAAGCCGGCTACCAGTCGGCCCTCATGGCGCCCACGGAAATCCTCGCCGAGCAGCACTACCGCAAGCTCGCCGCCTGGCTGGAACCCCTGGGCCTGTCGGTGGCCTGGCTCACCGGCAGCCAGAAGAAGAAAGACAAGGCGCTCATGATGGAGCGCATCGCCAGTGGCGCAACCATGCTCGCCGTGGGCACCCACGCCCTGATCGAAGAGGACATCCAGTTCCGCAACATGGGCCTCGCCATCGTGGACGAACAGCACCGCTTCGGCGTGCGCCAGCGCCTCGCCCTGAGGCAGAAAGGCACAGGTGAGCGCCAGGCCGACCCAAGCGAACCCAGCCCCCCCGTGGGGGGCAGCGAGCCGGGTTTGCGAGCGTGGGGGGCCAATGCCTCCCCCCATCAGCTCACCATGTCCGCCACCCCCATTCCGCGCACCCTGGCCATGAGCTTCTACGCCGACCTGGACGTGTCGGCCCTGGACGAGTTGCCGCCGGGCCGCACGCCAGTAGTGACCAAGCTGGTGAGCGAAACCCGCCGCCATGAAGTGGTGGGCCGGGTGCACGACGCCGTGCTGGCCGGACGGCAAGCCTACTGGGTCTGCCCGCTAATCGAGGAATCGGAAGCCCTGCAACTCAAGACCGCCCAGGAAACCTACGAGCACCTCAGCGCCGAGTTGCCCGACCTGAAAGTGGGCCTCGTCCACGGCCGCCTCAAACCCACTGAAAAAGCCATTGTGATGGAGGCCTTCCTGCGCAATGAAATCCAGGTGCTGGTGGCCACCACGGTGATCGAAGTGGGCGTGGACGTGCCCAACGCCAGCCTGATGGTGATCGAACATGCGGAACGTTTCGGCCTCTCGCAATTGCACCAGTTGCGCGGCCGTGTCGGGCGCGGTACGGCCGAGTCCGCCTGCGTGTTGCTGTTCGCCCGGCCCCTGTCGGAAACCGCCAGCCAGCGCCTGAAGATCATCTATGAAAACACCGATGGCTTCGAGATCGCCCGCCAGGACCTGCAACTGCGCGGCCCCGGCGAATTCATCGGCGCACGGCAAAGCGGCGTGCCCATGCTGCGCTACGCTACCCTGGAAGATGCGCAACTGGTGGAGCAGGCGCGGGATGCCGCCGAAGCCATGATCCAGCACCACCCCGAGGCCGTGCAGCGCCATATCCAGCGCTGGCTGCGGGGCGCCGAGGAAATGTTGAAGGCATGAAGCCAAGGCGCATCGCCCTAGGCCCGGATGCGGGCGGCTGGCTGCCCACGCCGCAAACCACCCCCTCCCCTGATAAGGGGAGGGCTGGGGAGGGGTTTCGGTTCTCTCAAGGGAATACGGATGCAGCCCTTTGCACACGGCAAGAACCCAACCCCCCCGGCCCCCCTTATCAGGGGGGAGACCCGCGCCACCACCTCCGTCACTGGCTCCAGGAACCCGCCTCCCTCACTGCCCGCATCCTGCGCCACGCGCCGCCCGGGGCGGCCTTCTCGGTGAAAGTGCTGGCCCAGCACCTAGCCCGGCCCCTGCGCGACGAAGCCGCTCTGATCGGCGGTCCACCCCGGGAGCTGGCCCTGGCCCGGGACGTGGTGCTGCACCTGGGCGACCGCCCCGTGGTCTACGCCCACACCGTGGTCCACCGCGACCATGCCCGCACCCCGTGGCACTGGCTGAGCGGCATCGGCCAACGCCCCTTGGGCGGCGTGTTGTTCACCCATCCCGAAGTGACCCCCGGCCCCCACCATTACCGCCTGTTGGACGTCCGCCATCCCCTCCATCGCCAGGCGGCCCCCTGGTGCGGCACAATGCAGCCCCGGCAACTGCCCGCCCGACGCGCCGTCTTCAGCCTGCGCGGCAGCCCGTTGTTGGTGACCGAAGTCTTCCTGCCCGCCCTCTTCGAACTGTGCCCGCCATGAACCTGCAAGCCATCACCGAGCGCCTCGATCTTTACGAGAAGCTCACCCGCCTCGACAAACCCATCGGCATCCTGCTGCTGTTATGGCCCACCCTGTGGGCGCTGTGGATCGCCGGTTGGGGCCGGCCGGACTGGATGCTGGTATGGATCTTCGTCCTTGGCACGGTGCTGATGCGCTCCGCCGGCTGCGTCATCAACGACTATGCCGACCGCCATTTCGATCTGCATGTGGAACGCACCAAGGATCGCCCCATCACCTCTGGCAAGATCGGCGGCAAGGAGGCGCTGATCGTGGCCGCCGTGTTGTCCCTGTGCGCCTTCCTGCTCATCCTGCCCCTGCGCAATCTGTTGGTGATCGAGCTGTCCTTCGTCGCCCTCTTCGTCGCCGCCAGCTACCCCTTCACCAAACGTTTTTTCGCCATCCCCCAGGCCTACCTGGGCATCGCTTTCGGCTTCGGCATTCCCATGGCCTTCGCCGCCGTGCGTAACACCGTGCCCAGCGTCGGCTGGTTGATGCTGTTGGCCAACATCTTCTGGGCCGTGGCCTACGACACCGCCTACGCCATGGTGGACCGCAACGACGACCTCAAGATCGGCATCAAGACCAGCGCCATCACCTTCGGCCGTTTCGAAGTCGCCGCCATCATGCTCTGCTACGCCGCCACCCTGCTCCTGCTGGGCTATATCGGCTATCGCGTGCGCCTTGGCTGGTTCTGGTATGGCGGCCTCGCCATAGCCGCCGGCCTGGCCGGCTACCACTACACCCTGCTGCGCACCCGCGACCGCATGAAGTGCTTCAAGGTCTTCCTCCACAACAACTGGGTGGGCGCCGCCATCTTCGTCGGCGTGGTGCTGGACTACCTGTTCCCTACCAAGATTTTCTAGGCCAGCCCCAAAGAGAAACACCCATCCCGGTAAGAACACTCCCCCCTGACAAACCTGTCCTGAGCCCGGCCGAAGGGGGGGCCGGGGGGGGGTTGGGGTTCACGTCTAAACAACGTTCCCCACAACCCTAAACCCTGCCAGTCCTTACCCCCGCGCTGAACACCACCGCATCGGCCATGAAGGCGAGGAAGTCCGCCTCGAAACCGGCGTAGTCCGCCAGCAATTCCGCCTCACCGCCTGCCAGGGAATTGGGTACGCGCAAGCGCCGCGTCCCCATGCGCGCCAGGGCCAGGGCAATGGCCTCCATCTCGGCATAGGACGATAACCAATCCCCCGCCGCCATGGCTTTTGCCACACCCACCATGCCTTCCGGCAACGACGCTTCGCGGCGACGTAAGAGGGCATAAGCCTCCCCGGCAAAATCCACCAGGGGCGCAGCATGAAAGCGCGGCCATAGCCGGGCAAGCAGATGGTCGTAGAACATGTCCACCAGAATGCCGCCGTAACGCCGGCGCAGGGGGCTCATGCGTTCCCGGCTACGACGGAAGGCGGGGTGGGCATCGGCATAACTATCGATGCGGCGGTGGAGCATCACCCCCCGCGCCAGATCATCGGGCAGCGCACCCGGCAGTGGCCCTTTGACAAAATCCCCCATCAACCCACCCAGGCGGTAATGTTCCTCCTCGCCGGCAAGGTAGAGATGGGCGAGAAAGTTCATCAGAAGGAAGAACCGGGCAGCTTGAGGAACTCGATTTCCTCCGTCGTGGATGCGCGCCCGAGGAGACGGTTGCGATGGGGGAAGCGGCCGAAGCGCCTCACGATGTCGCGGTGACGTTGCGCATAATCGAGCACATCGCCATAACCTTCCACCTCCGCCGCCAAGGCCGAGAACAAGGCCACCGACCGCTCCTGCTCCGCCACGCTTTCCGCATGCTCGAAGGGCATATAGACAAACCAACGTTGCACCACCGGCAAGGTCTTATCCCATTCCTGCGCCACCACATTGGCAGCCGCGGCCAGCGCCAAGCCATCCCCGGAAAAAGCCTTGGCCGAATCACGAAAGGCGTTACGGGTGAATTGATCCAATACCAGGATATAGGCCAAGGCTCCCGACGCCTTGGCGCGCCAGTCCTGAAAACCGCCCGCCAAGGCCGACTCGATGGCCGCGCCGAAACGCTGGCGGATCAGGTCATCGAAGGCATCATCCTTGCGGAACCATTCGGGGCGAGGCTTGCCGTGACCAGGATGGTCGACGGGGAGAAACCAGAAGTCGAGAATGGCTTGTGGGGTAGTCATGGGCGGCGCTCACCGTGAGAACAGACCCGCAACTCTACCCCGTTCGCCCTGAGCGCGTCCGCTCGCTATTTCAAGCTGCTGCCATTCCTGCACAGCCCGGCCCATTCATCAAATGATCGCCATCCCCGCGCAAGTGGGGATGGCGACAGTTTGGAAAGTGACGTCCCTCAATAATGAAACCGCAACTGAGCAATCTGCAATTGGTCGCCTTCGATCCGATACACCATGCGGTGCTCATCCGTAAGCCGACGTGACCAAAAACCCGACAGCGCATGTTTCAGCGGTTCCGGCTTCCCTACGCCGCTGAACGGCTCTCGCTGGGTTTCGCGAATCAGTTTATTGATTCGTTCCACCATCCTCCGATCCTGCTTCTGCCAATAGAGGTAGTCTTCCCATGCCTCGTCGGCAAAGACCAACTTCACTTGGTCAGCTCCCGCTTAACGCCCTTGCCGGAAATCAGTTGCGTCGCCGCGGAAAGAAGGCGCTTCGCATTTGCCGGCGTGCGCAGCAGGTAGGCGGTTTCTTCCAGCGCCTTGTAGTCCTCAAGGGAAAGCATCACCACCGACTGCTCTCCGTTGCGGGTGATGATCAGCGCTTCGTGGTCGTTGCACACGCGATCCATGGTGCTTGCCAGGTTTGCGCGGACGGTTGTGTAAGTAATTGCATCCATTTTGGAGCTCCTTATATGTACGTATTAATGTACATAAATGCCGGACGCTTGTCTAGCTCGCAGGCGAGTGGATGGCCCAAAGGCAAACCCTGGATTCCCGCTTTCGCGGGAATGACGATTGTTTGATGAGTGGGCAGGGCTGCGCGGGAAAACCCTTCGATCCTGTGGCGGTTCCAGAACACTTCCGCAACGCCACTGTCACATCCCCGCAATACTCCCCCGCCACCATACCGGGCATGATGACCCGACGACTGCGCGTTCTGATGCTCTCGGATGTGTACTTTCCCCGCATCAACGGGGTATCCACCTCCATCGAAACTTTCCGCCGCGATCTGCACCACCATGGCGTGGATGTCACCCTGATCGCCCCGGACTACCAGCTTGAAGACAGCGTGGAGAACATTCACCGGGTGCCGGCGCGCAAGCTGCCCTTCGACCCGGAAGACCGGCTGATGCATTGGGACAAATTGCGCACCACCGCCCACGGCCTGGCTCATAAGCAATTCGACGTGGTGCATATCCAGACGCCCTTCGCCGCCCACTATGCCGGGGTGCGTTTTGCCAGGAAGCACGGACTGCCGGTGCTGACCACTTACCACACCCACTTCGAGGAATACTTCCACCACTACCTGCCGGTGGTGCCGCGCCCGCTGCTCAAAGCCACGGCGCGGGGCATTGCCCGGGGCCAGTGCAATGGGCTGAACGCCATCATCGTGCCTTCCCGCGCCATGCGCGATACCTTGCGCGGCTATGGCGTGCATGCGCCGCTGCATGTGCTGCCGACGGGCATTCCGGTGGAGCGTTTTCGCGGCGGTGATGGTGCGGCCTTCCGCGCCAAACACGGCATTGCCGCCGAGCGCCAGGTGGGCCTTTACGTGGGTCGCGTCGCCCACGAGAAGAACATCGGTTTCCTGCTGGAAGCCACCCTGCACATGCGCGCATTGAATCCGAACTTCCTGCTGGTGGTGGCGGGGGAAGGCCCGGCGCTGAACGGCTTGCGCCAGCAGGCAAAGCAACTGGGCATTGAAGACCAGGTGCGCTTCATCGGCTATCTGGATAGGGAAACGGAATTGCCCGGTTGCTACGCCGCTGCGGACGTGTTCGTCTTCGCTTCCAAGACCGAGACCCAGGGCCTGGTGCTGTTGGAAGCCATGGCCGCCGGCGTGCCGGCCTACGCCTTTGCCGAGATGGGCACCAAGGATATTCTCGAGCCCCTGCGAGGCGCGGTGATTGCCCCCCAGGATGCGCCGGGCTTCGCCGCCGGCCTGCATGCCCTGTTGCAAGACAAGCCTCGCCTGCAAACCCTGAGTCAGGAAGCCCTGGCCTGGGCCGACGAATGGTCGGCACCGCAGCGGGCCAAGCAATTGGCGGAGTTGTACGCAAGCCTTAAACTCGACCACCAACCCTAACCCCCCCTACCTTCCTTCCATGTCAGAACAAGAAAGCCCCTTCAAGGGCAAGACCGGCCTGCGCCGCGTTTGGAACGCCTTCAATTATTCCCTGGCCGGCCTATCCGCCGCCTATCGCCACGAGGATGCCTTCCGCCAGGAAGTGTGGCTGGCCCTGGTACTGATCCCCACCGCCTGCTTTGTGCCGGCCAGCAACATCGGCCGGGCGCTGATGATCGCCAGCGTGTTGGGCGTACTGGTAGTGGAACTGCTCAACTCCGCTGTGGAAGCGGCAGTGGACCGCATCTCCCTGGAGAACCACCGCCTTGCCAAGCGGGCAAAGGATATCGGCAGCGCAGCGGTGTTGATGTCCCTGGTGAATGTGGCGGTGGTGTGGGGCTTGGTGTTGTTGGGGTGAAGTACCCACGGAGCTCCGGCTCCTACGCTCCCCCCTGATAAGCCTGTCCTGAGCCCGGTCGAAGGGGGGGGCCGGGGGGGTGCGGTTTTTCTTGGATTGACGGAAACCCGAAACCCCTCCTGTCCTCCCCTTATCAGGGGAGGGACGTACTAACACGGTAGTCGTCGACTTATCCCCGACCACGGGAAACGTCGTCCGTTGTCACGGATTGTTCACGCTTCTGTCATCAGGGCGTCGCCGGGCAAGTCGACCATGCGGCCATGCGCGCCGAATTCCAGAACATCATCGAATCCGCTCCCGCTGCTTCCTCGCGGGTAGCCCTCCGTGTCGCCCTGGTGACCGAAACCTTTGCCCCGGAAGTGAATGGCGTGGCCATGACCCTGGGCCGCATGGTGGACGGGTTGCGACGACGGGGGCATACAGTGCAGTTGATCCGCCCCCGGCAGAACCCGGGCGACAAGCCCAGCGATGAAATCGGCCTGGAGCAGATTGTGGTGCCAGGCTTGCCCATCCCCCGCTACCCCGGCCTTCGCTTCGGCCTGCCCAATGGCCGTTCCCTGCACCGGCTGTGGTCCGCGCAACGGCCCCACATCGTCCATGTGGCGACGGAAGGCCCCCTGGGCTGGGCGGCGCTGAACACGGCGCGGCGCATGGGCATTCCTGTCAGCTCCACCTTCCACACCAACTTCGATGCCTACAGCCGCTATTACGGCATCGGCTGGCTGCGGGGCGGCATCATCCGTTACCTGCGCCATTTCCATAACAAGGCTGCCACCACCCTGGTACCCACCCGCCGCCTGGCGGATACCCTCAACGACAACGGCTTCCGCAACGTGAACGTGCTATCCCGGGGTGTGGATACCAAGCTGTTCTCCCCCGCCCGCCGCTCGGAAAGCCTGCGCGCCCGTTGGGGCTTGCAGGACGACGATCTGGTGGTGGCCTATGTGGGCCGCATTGCGCCGGAAAAGAATTTAGGCTTGGCCATCACCGCCTTTGACGCCATCCGCCAGAAAATGCCCAAGGCCCGCCTGCTCTTCGTCGGCGACGGCCCTGCCGCGGCGGACCTACGGCGGCGCAACGACAGCGATGCGCCCTACCTCTTCGCCGGCATGCGCCATGGTGAGGATCTGGCGCAGCACTACGCCTCCGCCGACCTGTTCCTTTTCCCCAGCATGACCGAGACCTTCGGCAACGTCACCACCGAGGCCCTGGCCAGCGGTCTGGCGGTGGTGGCCTTCGACTATGGTGCGGCGGGGGAATTGATCCGCGACCGCGTGAACGGCCGGCTGGTGCCAGTGGGCGCCAGCACAGCCTTTGTGGATGCAGCGGTGAACGTGGCCGCCAGCGATGACCTGCGGCAGAACCTGCGCGGTCAGGCCGCACGCTCCGTGGCGCATCTGGATTGGGAAAACATCCACAATACTTTTGAGGCGGCGCTGCAAAGCCACGCCCGGCCGCCAGCTTAGCTGCCCACGAGCTCCCCCCCTGACAAGGGGGGGCGGGGGGGTTGCGGTTTTTACGTCTGCCCGCATTCGGTACCCCGAAACCCCTCCTGTCCTCCCCCCTTCGACCGAGCTCAGGACAGGCTTATCAGGGGAGAGACCTTCTGCGCAAACCGTCGCCGCTTGTTCTGCTTCCGCCTCCCCCGCTCCCACCAAGGCCGCTCCGTATAATCGGAACCCAATCAACATTCCGGTTCCCGCCCATGCCCTACCGCGATCTGCGCGACTTCATTGCCCAATTGGAACAGAAGGGCGAACTGAAACGCATCACCGTGCCGGTGGATACCCACCTGGAAATGACCGAGATTGCTGACCGGGTGCTGCGTGCCCAGGGGCCGGCCCTGTTGTTCGAGAAGCCCGTCACCCAGGGCGTGCCCCAGGCCATGCCGGTGCTGGCCAATCTGTTCGGCACCCCGGAACGGGTGGCCTTCGGCATGGGGGTACCCATTGAAAAGAACGCAGATTGGCAAGGCGCCCTGCGGGACGTGGGCCACACCCTTTCCGCCCTCAAGGAGCCGGAGCCACCCAAAGGCCTACGCGACGCCTGGGACAAGCTGCCCCTGTTGAAGCAGGTGCTCAACATGGCGCCCAAGGTGGTCTCCTCCGCGCCCTGCCAGGAAGTGGTGTGGGAGGGCGACGAGGTGGATCTGGCCCGCCTGCCCATCCAGCATTGTTGGCCCGGCGATGTGGCGCCCCTCATCACCTGGGGCCTCACCGTCACCCGCGGCCCCAACAAGACGCGGCAGAACCTGGGCATCTACCGCCAACAGGTGATAGCCAAGAACAAGGTCATCATGCGCTGGCTGGCCCATCGCGGCGGCGCATTGGATTTCCGCGACCATTGCGAAAAATATCCCGACCAGCCCTATCCCGTGGCGGTGGTGCTGGGCTGCGATCCGGCCACCATCCTCGGCGCGGTGACGCCGGTGCCCGACAGTCTTTCCGAATACCAGTTCGCCGGCCTGTTGCGCGGGGGAAAGACGGAACTGGTCAAATGCATCGGTAATACATTGCAGGTACCCGCCTCGGCGGAGATCGTGCTGGAGGGCGTCATCCATCCGGGCGAGAGTGCATTGGAAGGCCCCTACGGCGACCACACCGGCTACTACAACGAGCAGGCCGAATTCCCGGTGTTCACCATCGAGCGCATCACCATGCGCCGCGATCCGATCTACCACTCCACCTACACCGGCAAACCGCCGGACGAGCCGGCCATGCTGGGCGTGGCGTTGAACGAGGTGTTCGTGCCTTTGCTGCAAAAGCAGTTCCCCGAAATCGTGGATTTCTACCTGCCGCCGGAAGGCTGCTCCTACCGCCTGGCCGTGGTCAGCATCAAGAAGCAGTACCCCGGCCATGCCAAACGGGTGATGTTCGGCATCTGGAGCTTCTTGCGCCAGTTCATGTACACCAAGTTCATCATCGTGGTGGACGACGACGTGGACATCCGCAGTTGGCAGGAAGTGATCTGGGCCATCACGACCCGCATGGATGCCACGCGGGATACGCTGCTGGCGGACAACACGCCCATCGACTACCTGGACTTCGCTTCGCCGGTAGCGGGCCTGGGCAGCAAGATGGGGCTGGACGCCACCAACAAATGGCCCGGCGAAACCACGCGGGAATGGGGCCGCCCCATCACCATGGATGCTGCCGTCAAGGCACGGGTGGATGCCCTCTGGCAAGACCTGGGGCTATGACTCCGACTCCTTGACCGGGGGGCCGGCTCTTCTTTCGCCACGGCGACGCCATAGTCGTTTGCCAATCTGTGTGCACCACATTGGCAACAACAGCCAGAGACCGAAGGGCAGGTACGCCCAAAGGCCTTGATCCGGCGAAATCCAGTGCGCCAGCACCGTAGCAAGAAGAAAAAAGCACACACCCAAACGCAGGTCGAACTCGCCCACCCAGCCGAGCAGCACACCCCACAGCGCCAACAGGGCTTCGATCATCCGCTAGTCCCGCCAGACCGGCTGCCCGGTGAGAGGCCCCTGTCGGCAAAGGAAAACCCCGTCGCCATCCCTTCTTTCGTCGATGCATGCGTAAAGGCGGACGAACCGTTCTCGGCGCGGACCTCCATCGTCAGGTAGACTTCATGTTTGTACGGTTCCGGCCAAACCCGCGTTCTCCGCGGCCGCTTTTGGGGCGGCCGTCCTGGTGGTAGCGGGAAGGCCAGATGGCCTGGGGCGTCATGCCGAGGAAGCTGGCGATGATGGCTTCCGCCTTGGGCCAAGGACGAGTCAGGGCATTGCGCAGGGCATCGGAGCGGTAGCCGTGGGCCGCCGACAACTGACGGAGACTGGCGCCTCGTTTCCGAATTTCCGCCAGTAGGTCGTGGCGATTCATATCGGGGAGTGGAGGCTTTTGTTTCATGTTGCGGGCGATGGGGAAATAGGTGAAACAGGCAATATGACAAAATCAATGATGTACCCGATTGGGGTATATGTCAATACCCAAAAGTATTCCAATGGTTTCGGGCCGGAAACCGGGCTATGCCTGCACGCCCGTGGGGCAGACAGGCGCCCCGTCTAACGATGAGTGCTGCCCAAACAGTTGCGGATCGCCTCAAGGCCTTGCGGGTTGCGCTCAACCGCACCCAGGCCGAGATCGCCGCCATGGCAGGCATTCCCCTGCCGACCTGGAAAAAATACGAGGCCGGGGACAGGGAGCCCGGTGCCGCAGCCCTGGCGGCCATGGCCATCACCGGCGTGGACCTGCACTGGCTCATTACGGGCAAGGGCGACATGTGGCCCGGAAATGGAAGCTACCCCTATCTCCAAGACCTGCTGGCGCAGATCGAGAAGCTGTCCCCGGGCAAAAAAGGAAAATATGCGGCGACGGTGTCCACCAAGCTCACCGCCGCGGAACCGGGTGCCGACAATCCCGGCATCAATGTCGCCTTACTCGCCACGCTGATCAAGAGCATTGAAAGTGCAGAGCAACTCGGCACAACCCCTATCAACCAGGCCAAGAAGGTGGAATTGATTGCGTCCCTTTATCTGGACGCACAAAGGCAATTGTCTTAGAGCAGCGGGCTATTCCTTTGTCCTGATCGCTCCGGGTTATCATTGCCGGGCTTCCCGTCTTCCGTCGAGTCCCCCATGAGCGTACCCCATGTCATCCCCCTTGATCTGGCTTGTCCAGATCATGCAGAGGCCTTCATCCGTTTGTTGGACCACTATGCCCGCGACCCCATGGGCGGCGGCAGCGGATTGACTGAGGAGGTCAAAGCCACGCTGGTGGAGCAATTGCGTCTGGTGCCCCATTTCTATGGCGCCCTGGCCTTCATCGACGGCAAGGCGGCGGGGCTCATCAACTGTTTCTTCGGCTTTTCCACGTTTGTCGGCGCGCCCTTGCTCAATGTTCATGACATCGTGGTTCATGCCGACGTGCGCGGCAGCGGAGTAGGCCAAGCCTTGCTGGCCCATGTGGAAAACGTGGCCTCCCAACGGGGCTGCTGCAAGCTCACCCTGGAAGTACTGTCCAACAACCACACCGCCTTGAAGGCCTACGAGCGGGCCGGCTTCAAGCCCTATGTGCTTGACCCGGCAGCCGGGCAAGCCCTGTTCCTGCAAAAAAAGCTACTGCCGTGAAATTGCCGACCCTCACTCCGGGCCGGCTGGTGGTACGGCGCAACCGCTTCGTCGCCGAAGTGGCCCTGGACGACGACCGCGGAGTGGAGGCCCACTGCCCCAACACCGGCTCCATGCAGGGCTGCAAGACGCCCGGCAGCCGCGTTTGGCTGTCGCCCGCCGAAAATCCTGAGCGCAAGCTGCAATGGACCTGGGAGTTGGTGGAAGCCGACGGTGTGCTGGTGGGCTTGCATACGGGACGCACCAACGCCCTGGCGCGGGAAGCCATCGAAACCGGCGTCGTGCAGGAATTGCGGGGCTACGCCGGCATCCGCCCGGAAGTGCGTTACGGCAGCGAAAACAGCCGCATTGATCTGCTGCTGACGGCAGATGGATTGCCACCCTGCTATGTGGAGGTGAAGAACGTCACCGCGGCGGTGGACGGCGGCATCGGCTATTTCCCCGATGCGGTCACGACCCGGGGCAGCAAGCACCTGCGGGAGTTGATGGAAGTGGTGCGCGACGGCGGCCGCGGCGTGATCTTCTTCTGCGTGCAGCGGGGCGATGTGGCGGAGGTGCGCCCTGCCGACCACATCGATCCGGTTTATGGCCGCACCCTGCGCGAGGCGCTGGCGGCCGGCGTGGAAGCCCTCGCCTATCGGGCGGAGATCAGCCCTACCGAAATCCGCCTGGTGCAGCGCCTGCCGGTGGTTGTGGCGTGAGCGGAAGACGAATGCTGCGCTCGGTGGGCGTCGTTGCCGCAGCAGCATTATCGATCACGGCCTGTTCCAATATGCCGAGCGATCCAGCACAAGCGGCCTGCCTCTCCCGCATGGAAGCCATTGCGCAAAACCTATTGCCCGCTTTTGCCGCAGAAGGCTATCAGCCGACTGTGCACCTCATGCTGGACGCGGCCCTTGCCAACGGCCGGGGCTTCGCCTCACCGCCGGGGGTGCTGGGCGATTCGGCTCCCGGGGGGCGGGTGCGCTTGCGTCCGGCCTTGTGCGCCAACCCGCCCTGGGCGGTGGTGGTGGTGGCCCATGAGATGTCTCACATTGCCCTCAAGCACATGGGGGGTGTCGCCACCGGCGTTTCATTGGAATGGGAAATACCGCCCAAGGAAAAGGAGGCCGATGCCCTGGCCCTGGCCGTACTCAAGCGCGCCGGCGGACCGCGGGAATCCATCGCCATCCTGGAGTGCCGGCTGGGCGGCTGCGTAGCGCCGCGGCCCGGAAAGCCGAGGCAGCTGCGGGCCTGACGCGCCTATTTCAGCAGGGCGCTAAGCCTTGAAAAGCCAGTGCCGAAACAACGGCACCAGGCGCGGCATGACGCCCCAGGTCATGATCAGCACCACCAGGGCGGTAAACAGCGCCGTACGCGGCAGGAAGGGCAGCACCGCCAGATGGGGGGCCACGTAGGCCAACAGCAGGGACACCGTGGGAAAAATGCCCAGCCAGGTGATACAGGCCATTTTCCAGCGCACCGGCTGGTGGTTCACCGGCGCCGAGGCTTGGGTGAACCAGGCTTCCAGCCCGGTGAGCAGGCGGTACTCGGGATCGCCGTCGGCCACGGCGGCGAGGCGCTTGTGCCATAGCCGGCGCAGGTCGGAGACATCCCAGCGGTCCAGGTCCTGCTGGGTGGCGAATCGCATCACCACTTGGTATTGGCCGCCCTCGCAAGCGGGAGGAATCAGCTCCGCGCCGAGAAATCCCGGCAAGCTGTGGGCGGCGGCGAACATGCCGCGCACCAGGGCTTCATAGGCGGGTTCGCAGCCAAGTTTGGCGCGGCGGCGGGCGACGCGCATGACGCCGGTGGAGGGAGAGGAGGTGGGTGAATTCATGACGCATTCCGGTTCAAGCAGGTCACGCCATCTTAACGGCGGCACGCCGATGCGTCCACGCGGCCCCGGACGGTGTTTCAAGCGACCAGCGGTTGCGCCTCGCCCTTGGGCGCCGGGACAGTGGGCGCCGGCAGGGCCAGGCGATGGCTGCCCTGCTCCACCAATTCCAGCCGGCCATCCAGGTGTTCGACGATGGCGGTGCAGCTATCCACCCAATCGCCGCAATTCACGTAGGTGAGGCCGTCCACTTCGCGCAGGGCGGCCTGGTGGATATGGCCGCAGACCACGCCATCCATGCCCCGTTCCCGGGCGGCATGGATCACCGAGTCCTCGAAATCGAAGATGAAACTCACGGCCGTTTTTACTTTGCGTTTGGCATAACCGGCGAGGGACCAGTAACCGGGGCGATTGAGTCGGCGACGGCACCAGGACAGCCAGGCGTTGAGTCGCACCAGCCAGTTGTAAGCCATGTCGCCGAGCACGGCCACCCATTTGTGATAACGGGTTACCTGGTCGAATTCGTCGCCGTGCACCAACAGGAAACGGCGACCATCGGCCAAGACGTGTACATATTCGTTCACCACCTGGATGTCACCGAAGGCGGTGTTGTCGTATTCCCGCAGGGCTTCGTCGTGGTTGCCGGGAATAA
>RXJP01000009.1 GCA_003963315.1 Rhodocyclaceae bacterium
CGCCCAATAGGTCATCCCATCCTGACGCCATTTCAGCAGGTTGTAGCCCTTGCGGACACTGACCCGCTGGCTTTCCTGCCCGCTCGACGGCCAGACAAAAAGATTGATGAAATGGTCGTGGCGTCGATAGATCAGCACCGCCACCGGGCGATCGGCCACATAGTCGAGGCGACCACCCACCAAGGGGAAGCCCTCATCGGTGAAGTCCCGCACCGGGGGGGAATAATCCAGTTTGCCTTGAAACCAGGGCTTGACCGTATGCTGGTTGGAGGAAGCCACATCGGTCAGGTGGCTCACCATCAAGGCCCGCACATGACTGGTGACCAGCTCGGCCGCCAGGCTGTCCGTATCCCCAGGGCGCAGGGCCAAGAACACTGCGGCCGAAACCAGGAGACCGAAGGCGAAGCCAGCCCCTGCCAAGCCCCAGGCGGGCCAACGCCAGCGCTCCTCCCTCGGCCGGTCATGGGCCGACGCAGACAGCAAAGCCAATTCGGTGCGTATCGACGACGCCAAGCCAGGACCCGGACGATGCCGGGTGGCATGGGCGCGGAGCAGGTCACTCAATTCCTTGTCTTCGTCATTCATATCCATTACGCCCCTTCAAAGTATTCAGGGCCACCTTCAACTCCTCCCGCGCCCGGGACAATCGTGACATCACGGTGCCGATGGGAATAGCCGCCACCTTGGCGATTTCAGCATAGGACAACTCTTCCAACTCACGCAGCACGATCACCTCGCGGAAAGGCGGCGCCAGGGCGTCTATCGCCGCATCCACCAGGGAACGCTTGCGCTTCTGATCCGCAGCGGCTTCCGGGTTGCGGCCCACGCCGCTTTCCGGCGCCGGCATGGCGTCGAGCAGCTCGTCGTCCAGCGCCACATGGCCTGGCCTTAGGCGCTGCTCCTCCAGCCAGGTGTAGCAATTGTTGCGCACGATGCCCAACAACCAGGGCCGGGCATCGTCGCCATGGAGCGCATCGAAATACCGAAAAGCACGTAGGCAGGCATCCTGCACCATATCCTCGGCCAGATGGTCGTCCCGCACCAGCCAGCGGGCCAGGTTATAGGCCGCGTCCAGGTGGGGCAGGATCAAGGCTTCAAAGTTGCGCGCGTTAGCCACCGATGTCGTCTGCCTATGCCTAGCCTTCCACAATCAAGTTACCGCCCATCGTCTCATGGCCATCCCCGCAGAAGTTGTCGCACAAAAAAGCGAAATTCCCAGCCTGGGTAGGCTGCAAGCGAACCTTGGTCACCCGCCCCGGCATGAGGTCGGCGCGGACCCCCATATCAGGCAGGTTGAACCCGTGGACGAAATCGATCGAGCGAAAAGCCAGTGTAACTACTTCTCCCCGCTTCACGGTGATCTGGCTGGGGGTGAATTTGAAACGCCGCACATCCACCTCCACCACCCTCCCCTCCGCTTCCTCGGCCGCGGTATTACGGGCAAGCATGGCTGAAGCGCCGACTACGGCGATGGCGCCGCCGAGCTGAAGCAATATCTGGCGACGGGACACCGCACTCATGTGCGCACCACCGGAAATTCAGTGACCTTGTAACTTGCCGCCTTGGCATCCGCCTCCACTTCGCGGAAGCCCAGTCCCTTGTAGGGCTGGGCGGGATCCCAGGGCAAGGGCGTGCGCCGTTCCTGGGAACCGGGCGCCGGCAAGGGAAAAATCAAGGACTTGGCCGAGTGATGGGCGATATGCCCGGTCATCTGATGATGCTCCTGGTGGATGTGGCCATAGAACACCGTCACATGCTGGAAGGGCATCAGCAGATCGATGGCCTTGGCCCCGTCCCGGGTGGCCCAATCCCATTTGGGTACCAGATCGAACAGGGGACGGTGGGTCAGCACCACGATGGGAGCGGCTTTGTCACGCTTCTCCAGGTCGGCCTGCAACCAGGCCAGCTGCTCGTCCCCCAGCTTCGCGCCGGGATCGGAGACATTGTCCAGCACGATGAAATGCACCCCCTGGCGGTCGAAGGTGTAGTGGGTGTCGCCGAAGAATTCCTTGAAGGCCGCGCCCCGATCCAGGGAGGCATCGTGCTCGCCGGGCATGAAGCGATGATCCTTGACCTTCAGGTCGCCAATGATGCGCTTGAACTCGGCCAGACGGCGGCGGCGCTCCGCGGGGTCGTCCGTGGTGTGGGTCAGGTCGCCGGTGAAAACGATGAAATCCGGCTGCACTTCCAGCGCATTGACGGTAGCCACCGCCTTGCCCAGGGTCACGGCGGCATCGGGATTGTCCGGCCCCTGATAGCCCCAATGCACGTCGGACAACTGTACAAAGTAGAAGTCTTGTGCGGAGTACTTGCCGCCACCGCCATTACTGCCCATGGTGGTGCAGCCCGCCAGCCCGGAGGCGAACACCGCGCCCCCGCCGATAGCGGCGAGGCTCAGGAAATGTCGTCGGTCCATGTGTTTTTCCTCTGATTCAGTTTGAAGGGGAACCCCGGTGTGGCGGGTTCATCACCCCATACCGGTGTGGGCCGATATTTATTCCCGCGGCGACAGACTTTTTAAATAGGCGATCACGTCGGCCCGCTCCCTGGCGCCATCGAGGGAGATGCCCATGCGCTGCCCCGGCAGGAATTTCTCCGGATCGGATAACCAGCGATCCAGGGTTTCCGCGGTCCAGGTCACCTTGGCCGCCTGCAAGGCGGGCGAGTAGGTGTAGCCCGCCGCCTGGCCGACCCGGCGACCGAATACCCCTTTGTGCGCCGGGCCTACGCCATTGAAATCCACCGAATGGCAGGCGGTGCAGCGGGCTTGATAGACCAGCTTGCCCTGAGCCGCATCGCCCACCGCCCAGGATGGGGTTGAGAGGGACAACGCGCCCAGGGCGATGGAAAAAGGAATAAAGCGTTTCATGGGGACCTCCGGTAGAAAAAGTTGGCCGCGCCGGCCTTTCCTTGCATACCGGAGGAAGGAATGATTTATTCCCTTCGATGGAATTGGACGGTATCCATCATTTCGCCAAGGGCTGTAGAAAGCGATCCATGGCTGCGGCGATTTCGTCCACATGGGTTTCCAAGGCGAAGTGACTGGCCTCCAATAACTGCACCTGGGCATTGGGGTTGTCGCGGCGGAAAGCCTCGGCGCCGGCGGGAATGAAAAGCTGGTCATGCTTGCCCCAAATGGCCAGCAAGGGCGGCTTGGCGGTGCGGAAGTAGTCCTGGAAACGGGGATAGATCTTTACGTTGGCGGCATAGTCGAGGAAAAGGTCGAGCTGAATTTCGGCGTTGCCGGGCCTGGCCATCAATGCGGCATCCAGATGGTAGGCTTCGGGCGCCACGTTTTCCGGATGCGCCAGGCCATGGGTATAGGCCCAGAAAGTGGTCTCCAGGGTCAGCGCCTCGCGCAAGGCTTCCCGATTTTCCTGGGTGGGCTCTCGCCAGTAACGCTGGAAGGGCCCCCAGGCCTCTCCCAGTCCTTCTTCGTAGGCATTCCCGTTCTGCGTGACGATCGCCGTCACTCGTTCAGGATGGGCCATGGCCAAGCGGAATCCGGTAGGTGCGCCGTAGTCGAACACATACAAGGCATAACGTTTGAGGCCCAGGGCGTCGACAAAGGCGGACAGCGTCTGGGTCAAGGCCTCGAAGGAATAGCGATAGCGACGCTCCGCCGGCACCTTGGTGAAACCGAAACCGGGCAGATCGGGGGCGATGACCCGATAACGTCCCGCCAGACGGGGAATCAACTCGCGATACATATGGGAGGACGACGGAAAACCGTGAAGCAAAAGCACCACCGGGGCATCCGGCGCTCCGGCGCTGCGGTAAAAAACGTCAACGCCATCGGCGGTCACGGTATAGAAACTGGTGCGGGGGAAAGCGGCAGCACCGCTGACGGAAAGATTGGACATGGAAGACTCCTGGGATGAAAGGGAAGCAGCCTCGGCGACTAAGGGAGCGGCAAGGGAAAACATGGCCGCTCCGGCAGCGCCAGCGACCACTTGTTTGAGGAAACGGCGACGGCCGGGAAAGTCGTCCGCCGACAACGGGATCAACGGTTCTTGATACATGGGGGAAGCTCCTGGGACGATGAAACGGAAACCATCAAGGGCGGCAGCGCTGTGCGGCCAACCCTGGGCCGCCTGAGCGTGGCCGCCCAGAAAAGCAAGGCCATGGCGCCCGTTCCCGCCCCCAAACGGCAGACATCCGGCCAACCGCCCCGGGCGTAGGCGATGGTGGAGGCCAGGGAACCCAGGCCGGTGCCCACACAATAGAAAATCATGTAGCCGGCAGCCAGGCGAATGCGGGCCTCGGGCCGAGAAGCGAACAACAAACTCTGGCTGGTCACATGCACGGACTGCATCCCCGCATCGAGTGCCACGGCGGCAAGGATGAGATAGCCCAGGGAGGACGATGCCTGAAGGGAAAGAACCCAGGCCAGGAGCATCAAGATCAGGCCGGCGCCTGTCGTCCATTGGCCGCGGCCGTGGTCAGCCAGCCGCCCTGCCCTGGCAGCCGAGATGGCGCCGGCAATACCAGCCAGGCCGAACAAGCCCAGGGCGGTATGGCCGAGAAGAAAAGGCGGCGTGCTCAGATAAAGGGCCAGTGAACTCCAGAACACGCCGTAAACCGAAAACGACAAGAGACAGATCAGCGAACGCACCCTCAGCAGCGGTTCGTCTCGGAACAGGCTGAACAAGGAAAGCAGGAGCGCGCCATAACCGGCCGCCATCCGCTTGCGCGCGGGAACGAGGTGCAGCACAGCCCCAGCCAAAAGCATGGCGATGGCCGCCGCCGCGAAATACAAGCAACGCCAATCGGCAATATCGCTCACAACACCCGCCACCGCACGCGCCCAAAGGATGCCCAACACCACGCCGCCGGTGACGCGGCCCACGGCACGCCCGCCCTGAGCCTCTCCCGCCACAGCGGCAGAAAACGCCACCGTTATCTGCACCACCACCGCCAGCAATCCCACTGCGGTCAAGGCCGCCATCAACATCACCTTAGACGACGCCATGGCGACGCCACATAGCGCCGCCGCCGAAAGCAACAATAGCCCGGCGATCAGACGCTTGGGCGCCAGCACATCCCCCAGCGGCACGACGAACACCAGGCCCAGGGCATATCCGATCTGCGTGGCGGTGATGACACCGCCTTCGCTCCCCTTCGTCATACCGAATTCACGCCCCAGGACGTCCACCAAGGGCTGGGCGTAATACACGGTCGCCACACTGGCGCCGGCGACTAAGGACAGCAGATAGAGCAATGCCGGCGACAGGCCTGACTCACCAGGAGATGCCGCTTTCACGCCAGATCGAAGATGGAGCGACATAGGTGCCGGTCGAAGGTCAGGTGGTGGGCAAGACGAAACGCACCAGATCCTCAAGGCTGGCGCCCATGGCATCCGGCGCTGCGTCGAGTTCTTCCACCGGACTCTGGGCACGATTGATCCAGCAAGTCCGGTAGCCGAACCATTTGGCCCCGGCGTTATCCCAACCCGACGATGGCACGAACACCATCTCCTCCCGTTTGAGACCCATGATGTCGATGCCAAGCTGGTAGGTCCTGGGATCGGGTTTGTAACTCTTGATGCGGTCGGTGCTGATGAGATGTTCAAACAAACCGTCCAAACCCGCGCTACGGACGTTGGCCGCCAACATGGCTTCCGTCAGGTTGGAAAGGAAAGCCAGCCGTATGCCCGCGTTGCGCAATGTCTGCAAGGCAGGAAGCACGTCGGGCCAGGCCTTCATTTCGACAAAGCCCTGCATCAATTGGGCGCGCTGGGAAGCGTTCATGTCGAGCTTCAATTGCTTGGCGGCGAAAATCAGGCCGTCCTCGGTGGCCTGCCAGAAATTTGCATAGCGCTTGCCGACCACCCGCAGCCACTGGTAGTCGAACTGCCGCGTGCGCCAAAGATTGCTGAAGGCCTCCCCCTGCCCCGGGTACATCTGTTCCACCTGTTTGTAGATGGGGCGGGGATCGAAGATCGGGAACCCGTCGAACAACAGGGCTTTAACCCTGTGCGGGCCGGAACCGTCCCCTCGCAGCGCGGCGGCGGACAGCAAACGGGGAGAGGCAGCCGACAGGGCCATCAACCCCATGAAACTACGACGACTGGAAGACATGGAAAATCCTTTCTCTGATTCGTCCCGCCCCTTGCCGGACAGATATCCGGCAAGGGGCGGGACGGCATCCTTCTTAGTGGCTATTGACGTAGTCGAACTTGCCGGGCTGGGTGATGAACACCACGCACTCGTTGACCGAGAGGCACTTGGTCACATGGGGCGCCTTGCCCTGCTGGAACCAGTAGGAACCCGGCGCCAGGGGCACATCCTTCATCTCCGCGGTTTCCGCATTGGCGACGACGCCGGTAATGACCACGCCGGAGTAATCCTCGGTATGGATATGCAAGGGGCTGACGAAACCGGCCGGCAGTTTGACAAAGGTGCCGTGGGCGCCCTTGCTCAGATCGCCGTAGCCCACCGCGGCCTTGAGGGGGCCGACGCCGGTATCGAAGAACTTGATCTCGGTGACCGGAACGTTGATGGATGTCCCGGCGGCGCAGGCGAACTGGGGCAATATGGCGCCGGCCAGCAGGATGGCGGCCACGAGGGACTTGATGGAGTGAGTCATGGGATGATTCCTTTGCAATAAAGTGCCGACGGAAAACCGCACGGCAGGTGGGTGAAAGTGAGCGTGTTCAAGGGAGCAGTAAGGCCGTGCGCTGCGCGGCGGCATCCGCCGCCGACAGGGCCGCAGACAGCACCGCTTCCGGCTCCGTCGAACGCAAGGTGGGTTGATAACGCAGGGTTTCGATCTGTTCGATGCCGATGGCCCGCAGCCAGTAGTCCATATAACTGGCATGGAAATCGGCGCCGAATGCTGGCGGCATGCCCGGCTGGTAGACGCCGCTGGTGTAAACCGCTGCTGCGCTCTTGCCCTTGAGCAGGCCGGTGTATCCGTCCTGGGGATTGAAGCCGAACAGAATTCCCGGCTGCATCAGCAGATCGATGTAGAGCTTGAGGCGGTAGGGAATACCGCCGTTCCACATGGGCACCGTAAATAGATAATGGTCGGCCGCAGTGAAACGGCTAGTCACGGCGGTGATGTCCTCCCATGCGGTACGGACGCGCCCCGCAAGGTTGCCGCCGCCGATCACGGTCATTTTGGCTGCGGCCTTGTCGCCATCAAACTCCGGCAGGGCTTCATGCCATAGGTCCAGCACATCCACCTCCAGGTCCGGCAGGCGGTCGCGCAGAGCGGCCAGATAGCGATCAGCGATCACCGCGGAACGCGATTCCCCACCCCGGGGCGAGCCAACCACGTAAAGCAATTTGCTCATGGGGCAATGCTCCGTATGGTGCGCAGATCAGGGACGCAGGGCATTGACCCGCTCCTGGATCTTCGCGGCGCCGGCTTGGGCGCAGGCTTCGTCCAACGCCCCGCCGGGAGCGCCGCCGACGCCGATGGCAGCGAGGGTTTCATCCCCCGAGCGGATGGACACTCCGCCCGCCAACAGGATCACGTTGCTAACCGTGGACAAGGCTGGGCCGGTGGGTGTCTTGCTGACCTTCTCGGTCAGTTGCCCCGTGGTGGTGGGTCCGAAGATCGGCCCCAGGGTGACGATGGTGTACGCCTTCTTGAAGGCGGTTTCCCGGGTATGGATGGTGCTGTGGTCGCCGCGCAGGAAGGCGCGTTCGACCCCGGCCACGTCCACCACCGACGCGGAGACACGGTAGCCGCTGGCTTCGCAACTGCGAATGGCTTCCTGTGCGGCCTCCTGGGCCAGTGCCAAGGGCAGGGTTTTTCCGGATAGTTGCACTTGGGCCTGCGCTGCGGCGGGCGCCAACAAAACCAGGGTTGCAATAGCCGCCAAGGCGCCAGTCAAGGCGTGAAGTTTGGATTTCATGGAATTTCCTTTCAGTTGGGTAGGTGTTGGAGAACTTGCCCCGTTCAGAAATAACGGGTGATCAGTTCGGCGATGGCGAAGGCGTCTTCCTCCAAGGCGAAATGCCCCGTGTCGAAGTAGTGCACCTCCAGGTTCTTCAGGTCGCGCTTGAAGGCTTCGGCGCCGGCCACGGTAAAGAAGGGATCGCCTTTTCCCCAGGCCAGCAGGGTTTTCGGTTGATGCTTGCGGAACCACTCATGCCAGGCGTCGTAACTGGCGACATTGCTGCGGTAGTCCTTGAACAAGGCGAGCTGCCGCTCGGCGCTGCCGGGGCGATCGAGAAGGGCCTGGTCGTGGGTCCAGGCATCGGGATTGAGGTTCTCCGGCTCCCGGGCGCCAGCGGTGTATTGGAAGCGTGTGGTACCGGCATCCAGCATGCGACGCGCCCCGGCTTCCTCACCCCGTTCCCAGAGGGGCAGGAAAACCTCCGCCGCTGCCGCACTGACTCCTTCCATGTAGGCGTTGGCGTTCTGGAACACCAAGCCCAGGATGCGTTCCGGATGGGCCGTGGCGATCCGCATGCCCACCGGGCCGCCGTAGTCCTGCATGTAAAGGTGGTAATGATCGAGGCCGAGTTGGTCCAGCAGGCCATCCACAACTTGCGCCAGGCGATCGAAGCGGTATTCGAAATCCTCCGGAGCGGGCGCGTCGGAATGGCCGAACCCTATGTAATCCGGGGCGATGACATGGAAGCGGGTTGCCAGCAAGGGGATCAAGTCCCGGAACATATGGGACGAGGAAGGGAATCCGTGCAACAGGACGAAAGCAGGCGCGGCCGGGTCGCCGGCGCTCCGGTAGAACACCGACAGTCCATCTACGACGGCACGGCGAAAAAAGGTGGAGGAAAGAGCGGGAGGGGGAAAGGATCTGATGTCATTCACGATGGCGGCTCCTGGCTAGATTGGGGTTGGAATCGGATAGGGTCTATCGACCCAAGAAAAGTAACCGTATAAATTAATTTTTAACAGTTACTTTTGGCGAAGCCTATCCAACAAAAAACAACCTGTCAAACTATTTTTTATGGGTTACTATTGCCCCATGAGCACCAGCGAAAAAAATTCACCCGTTTTCCCCGATCCCATCCGCGTTGCCGAGCATCCGGCCTTGGATTTCGCCAATACCCTGGCCGCCCCGGCCGGCGAAGCGGTGGATTTCATCCTTCTGCCCGAAGCCTTCCTCGCCTGGGCAAGGGATACGGCGGGCACCGACGAGGTCTATCGCCTGGCCTTGGAGGCGCAGAAACAAGGGGATTTGCCCGACGCTGTCATCAAAGCGCGGGCACTGAGGGATTGGCTACGCGCCCTACTACCGCGGATCGCCAAGGGAGACGCCGCCAACGACACGGGCATTACGGCGGAATTGAACCGGATCCTGGCCGCAGGCAGCCATCACTGGCGCCTGCGTGCCCAAGGCAATGAAACCGCCCTGGCGCTGGAGGCGATGTACGCCGGGCCGGACAGCGTGGTGGCGGCGCTCGCCGTGTTGGTGGGTCGGTTACTGACCGAAGTGAGTGCAGACACGGTGAGAAAATGCGAGAACCCGGCCTGCATCCTTTGGTTCCGCGACACCAGCAAACGGGGTAACCGCCGCTGGTGCAGCATGGGTGCCTGCGGTAACCGGGCCAAAGCCGCCGCCCATCGGCAGCGGCGCAGGGAAACCGAGGACTAGGCCTGCATCCGCGCCCTCAGCCGAGGCGCGGCAAAATCGATGAAAGCCCGCAATTTGAGGGGCAACCGTTTCGGGCCGTTGTAGACCAGGCTGACCGGGAAGGGATCGGACTCCACGTCCGGCAACACCACCTGCAACAAGCCGGCCTGCCGGGCGGCCTCCATCTGGTACGACAACACCTGGGTCACGCCAATGCCCGCAATGGCAGCATCTATGGCCGCTTCGGCGGTGTTCACGATGAGCCTGGAATGGATGGGTACCTGCACCTCACCACTGCCTTTTTCGTTGAACTTCCAGACACTCGAGGACATCAGCATATCGAAGGTGATGCACTGATGGCGCACCAGATCCGCCGGCAACGCCGGCACGCCCTGCCGGGCAAAATAATCGGGGCTGCCGCACACCACCCGGCGAATGGCACCGACGCGGGTCGCGTTGAGACGGCTGTCGGGCAAGTGTCCGATACGCACAGCCAGGTCGACATGGTCGTCCAACAGGTTGACCACCCGGTCGCTTTGCACCAGGCGCACATCCACTTCCGGATACGCCTTGAGAAATTCCGTCACCACCGGCAACACATGGACGCGGCCGAACACGATGGGGGCGCTGATCACCAGCTCTCCCCTGGGAACGCTGTACTCCCCGGCGGCGGCACGCTCCGCCTGTTCCACATCCTCCAAGATGCGTTTGCAGGCCGCCATGTAGTCACGCCCGGCCTCCGTCAAGGTCAATTGTCGCGTGGTCCGATGTAGGAGACGCGCCTTGAGATGGCTCTCCAATTCGGACACCTTGCGGCTTACCGTCGCCAGGGGCATGCCCAAATGCCGGCTGGCGGCGGACAAACTGCCAGCCTCCACCACCGCCAAAAATACCGCCATGGATTCCAGGCGACTCATAATTGTTCCAATTTTCGGAAAGGTTAATCGCGAATATACCCACTAGTTCCACTTATTGGTAATGGATAGTGTTCAAGTCCCGGGCCAATACAGCCCCTTACCAAGGAAAACATCATGTCGCGCATCCCCACCCCCGTTTCCATCGAAGCGGCTCCCGCCGCCTCCCAGCCCCTGTTGCAAGGGGTCAAGCAGCAATTGGGCAGCGTCCCCAACCTGTTCCGTGTCGTCGCCAACAGCCCCGCCGCGCTGGAAGGCTATCTCGGCCTGTTTGGCGCCCTTGGCAAAGGAGCCCTGCCGGGTGACACGGGAGAACGCATTGCCTTGGCCGTGGCCGAGGTCAACGGCTGCCAATATTGCCTGTCGGCCCACACTTACCTAGGCAAGAACCTGGCGAAGCTGGACGACGCTGAAATGATCGCCAATCGGAAAGGCAAGTCCAACGACGCCAAGGCGGATGCCGCCGTGCGGTTCGCCGTCGCCGTCGTCTTACAGCGGGGCCACATCGAGGATGCCGACCTGCAAGCCGTCAAGGCGGCCGGCTACAGCGATGCCCAGATCGTCGAGATCGTGCTCCACGTCGCCCTCAACACCTGGACCAACTACATCAACGAGGTCGCCAAGACCGAGATCGATTTCCCCTTGGCCGCCCCGCTCTGACCTTCCACTGCCAGCGCCGGTCGTTGCCAAGCCGCAATGGCCGGCTCCTTATCTTGCCCAGAAAGGAAACCCGTCATGTCCCGTCCCCCGCTACCTCCCTTCAATCCCGAGTCCGCCGCACAGAAAGTGCGCATGGCCGAAGACGCCTGGAATTCCCGCGACCCGGCCCGCGTCGCCCTGGCCTACAGTGGAAACAGCCGTTGGCGCAATCGGACCGAGTTCCTTCAAGGAAGGCCCGCCATCGAAGCCTTTCTCCAGCGCAAATGGGCCAGGGAACTCGACTATCGCCTGGTCAAGGAACTATGGGCTTGCCACGACAATCGCATCGCCGTGCGTTTCGCCTACGAATGGCATGACGACAACGGGCAATGGTTCCGCAGCTACGGCAATGAAAACTGGGAGTTCGATGACGAAGGCCTGATGCGATTGCGCATCGCCAGCATCAACGACCTGCCCATTGAGGAACCCGACCGCAAATTCCACTGGCCCCAGGGACGCCGGCCGGATGATCACCCTTCCCTGAGCGAACTCGGGCTGTGACGACCCGACGGGAAGGAACGAAGATGGAACGACCGCCCGTCAGTGATATCGCCTTCACGCCCTCGGTGAAAGCCGTGCAAACAAGGAAAGGCTCACGAAGCAGCCATGCCCGAATGGCATCAGGCAACGGTTGGCCCAACGTCATCACCGACGAACTCAAGGTGTTCATCGAAACACAACGCAGCGTCTTCCTGGCGACCGCCACGGCCGCAGGGCAACCCTACATACAGCATCGGGGCGGCCCGCCCGGCTTTCTCAAGGTACTTGACGACGAAACCATCGCTTTCGCTGACTTCAAGGGGAACCGCCAGTTCATCACGGAAGGAAATTTGGCGGAAAACCCCCGCATCCATTTATTTCTGATCGATTACACCCAGCAGCAGCGCGTCAAGATTTGGGGCGAAGCCGTCATCGTCGAAGACAACGCATCCCTCGCTGCCGTCTTGATGCCGAAGGATTACCAAGCCCGCTACGATCATGTATGCCTGATCACGGTCAAGGCATGGGATGCCAACTGTCCGCAGCATATTCCACAACGGTTCGACGCCGAGGATGTGGCTGCCGCCTTGGCGGAACGGGACAGGCATATCGCAGAACTCGAGGCCCGGCTGAAGGCCCTGGAAAGCCCATGACATGCACCGAAGACGCGCACGGCCCCTTCCACCCAACGCAAGACCAGGGCAGCCGCACTAGGCATTTTCCGACCATCCCATCGACCACTCCGGATCGACCGAACCCAAGCGCCTGGGCCACTCCCGGGAAAGCGTATTAGAATCGCGGACACCCGCCGTGGCGCACCCTCACGCGCAGCGGCAGCATCGTTTATGCGACCACTCTTGGGATATTTCATATGACTGTCATCGCGGTTGTAGGTCTTGGTTACGTCGGATTGCCCCTCGCCGTTGAATTTGGGAAAAAACATAGAACCATCGGGTTCGACCTTTCCAAGGAAAAAGTCGCCGCCTACCTGGAGCATGTGGATCCCACGGGAGAACTCAGTAGCGAGGAACTCAAGGCCTCCAAATTCCTGGAACCCACCACCGATCCAGCCAAACTGAAGGAAGCCGATTTCATCGTGGTCGCCGTGCCGACCCCCGTGGACGACGCCCACAACCCCGATTTCATCCCCCTGGTCAAGTCCAGCGAAACCATCGGCAAGAACCTGAAGAAGGGCGCGATTATCGTCTATGAGTCGACCGTCTATCCTGGCGCCACGGAAGAAGTCTGCATCCCCATCATCGAGCGCCACTCCGGCTGCAAATGGAAGACCGACTTCTTCGTCGGCTATTCCCCCGAACGGATCAATCCCGGCGACAAGGAACACACCCTGACCAGGATCACCAAGGTGGTGTCCGGCGACCTGCCACAGACCTTGGATCGCGTCGCGGAGGTTTACGGCAGCGTCATCACCGCAGGCGTGCATAAGGCCTCGAGCATCAAGGTCGCCGAAGCCGCGAAAGTGATCGAGAACACCCAGCGCGACCTCAACATCGCCCTCATGAATGAGCTGTCCCTGATCTTCCACCGCCTTGGCATCGACACGCTGGAAGTGCTGGAAGCCGCCGGCACCAAGTGGAACTTCCTGCCTTTCCGTCCCGGCCTGGTGGGCGGCCACTGCATCGGCGTGGACCCCTACTACTTAACCCACAAGGCGGAAAAACTCGGCTACCACCCCCAGGTGATCCTTGCCGGCCGCCGCATCAACGACGGCATGGGCAAGTTCGTCGCCGAACAGACGGTGAAGAACCTGATCCAGCACGGTTTTCCAGTGAAGGGCTCCCACGTCGTCGTCCTCGGCCTCACCTTCAAGGAAAACTGCCCCGACCTGCGCAATTCCAAGGTCATCGACGTGATCCATGAACTGGAATCCTTCGGCGTCACCGTCCATGTCCACGACCCGGTGGCGGAGCCCGCCGAAGCGGTGCACGAATACGGGGTCAACCTGGTGTCGTGGGACGCCCTGCCCCGCGCCAACGCCATCGTCTGCGCCGTGGCCCACCAGGAATACAAACAGCGTTCCAGTGAGGAACTGGCGGCCAAGCTCTCCCCCGGCGGCCTGTTCGTGGACGTGAAGTGCATGGCCAACATCGAAGAACTCAATGCTCTGGGCATCAAAACGTGGCGTCTGTGATGGTGCCCCACGAAACCGCAGTGCGGGCACAGTCCCGCCGTTGGCTGGTGACCGGCAGTGCCGGCTTCATCGGCTCCCACTTGGTAGAGGCCTTGCTCAAGCTGGGCCAGACCGTGGTCAGCCTGGACAATTTCGCCACCGGCCACCGCCACAACCTCGACCAAGTCAGAGCCGCCGTTGGCGACAATGCTTGGCAACGCCACCGTTTCATTGAGGGCGACATCACCGATCCCGATACCTGCCGCGCTGCCTGCGAAGGCATGGACGTGGTGCTGCACGAGGCCGCTCTGGGCTCCGTGCCACGCTCCATCGCCACCCCCCTGGTGACCCATGCCGCCAATGCCACCGGCTTTCTCAACATGCTGGATGCCGCACGGCTCGGCGGGGTCAAACGCTTCGTTTACGCTGCCTCCAGCTCCACCTATGGCGACCACCCCCAATTACCCAAGGTGGAGCATGTGATCGGCCGCCCCCTGTCACCCTACGCCGTAACTAAGTACCTGAACGAGTTGTACGCAGATGTCTATAGCCGTTGCTATGGCATGGAAACCATCGGCTTGCGCTACTTCAATGTATTCGGCGCCCGCCAGGACCCCAACGGTCCTTACGCCGCGGTGATTCCGCGCTGGGTGGATCAGATGCTCAAAGGCCAACGTTGCGTCATCAATGGCGACGGGGAAACTTCCCGCGACTTCTGCTACATCGCCAATGTGGTCCAGGCCAACCTGTTGGCAGGGACCAGTGCCAATCCCGAAGCGATCAATCAGGTGTACAACGTGGCCTTCGGCGAATCCACTACCCTGAACACCTTGCACGAACTGATCGCCACGGCCCTCAAGGGCAATGTGCCCGGCCTGGAGATCGCCCCTCCGCAATACGGCGAATTCCGCGCCGGCGATGTACGCCATTCCCTGGCGGATATCTCAAAGGCGAAAACACGGCTGGGCTACGCTCCCCAGCATACCGTCCGCTCAGGACTGGCAGAAGCCATCGCTTGGTATGTCAAGCAAGCCTCCGCCTGAGCGCAGGCGCCAAGACAAGCCCTTTGCTGTGCTATCCCACCGAGCCCATGCCCGCGTTGGCATGGGCGCCGATTCAGCGTTGGCCCAGCATCGACTGCGTGCGCCGGCCAACCCGGTAAAGGAAGGACTTCGCCCCATCCCGCAAAGGTGATTGTCCCACCGGGAACGGCGTCATGCCAAACAAGGACAGGCGCTTGCGCATGCGGTGATTGAAACAGATGGCCCGGCGCCACATCATGCTTTCCCGTGTGTTGAAGATGAGCGACATGGAAATGGAAACATCGCCGCCGCCGTTCTTCACGTAGTGGCCGGCAACAAAGGGGATGTGCAGGGCCTCCCCTGGCGCGAAGGTGAATTCCTGTCCGTAGGCATTGAGCGATTCGGTCCAGGGCAACTGGGTAGACGCATAATCCACATAGGCTTCCTGAGCTTCCACCGGCACCACCCGCTGGTCCCACTGGGGAAACACGGTGACCGACTTGGTGCCCCGAAATTGCATGAGGAAGGTGGAATACCGGTCAATGTGGAACGGCGTCACCGCATTGGGCGAGGCGATGAACAGGTACAACTGGGCATCCTCCGCCCGCCCGCCGACGCCGCGCCGCCCGATGAGGATTTCCGCGTCGGCCACCAACTGGCGATGCAGTTCCGCGAACGACGGATGGACCTCCGGAGACCTGACCATGATGTAGGAGGAGGATGTGCGGATGGTTTCAATGGTGTCTTCCAAGGACTGCCCGGCGGGTCGCGCGCGGAAGGTCGCCTCGAAGTTGTCCCCGGTAGCCAGCGGCGTCTTCGAGAACATCACCTGGTTCTTGGGCAGGGCCGGCAGCACGGCACCCAGGTTCTCCAGGCTGAGGGACGGATGGCCCAACAGCCGGTGGCCAAACTTGAAGGCTTCCCGGTCCAGTTTTCCCGCGTCGACGGCGGCATCGAAACAAGCGAACATCGTCCCTCTCCTCCAGAATGTCGGCCTTCGGGCCAATATCGGCGTGCATGCTAGCAGTTTTATGCCCCAAGGCCGGCGCGACAGGAATTTGTTGGCATAATGGCTCCGATTTGGATCGCACAACAAACGCTCAGGGACGCTCGGACGCAATGGCCAGGAAAGAGACAGTAGCCGCT
Organism: Rhodocyclaceae bacterium; assembly: GCA_003963315.1. Taxonomy (GTDB): domain Bacteria; phylum Pseudomonadota; class Gammaproteobacteria; order Burkholderiales; family Rhodocyclaceae; genus AWTP1-18. Next base: position 15,943 of record RXJP01000009.1, read on the forward strand.
TTGCATGGCACCTCGACGCCTTCTATGCTGGACGGGATGTTGAATGCGGCAGCCTTGCGATGGCCCGATGCCATTGCCCTGGAGACGCCCACCCTGCGCCTGGACTACCGGACACTGGCCGACCAGGTGGCGCAACGTGCCGCAACCCTCACGACGGCCGGCTTCCTGCCCGGCGACAGGATAGGCATCGCCGCTTCCCGTTCGCCGGAAACCGTGATCGCCATCTTGGCCGTCTTGCAAGCCGGGCTCGCCTATGTTCCCCTTGATCTGACTTATCCCGCCGACCGGCTGCAAGCCATGCTGGCCGATGCCGCCCCCCGCGCCGTGATCGGGGAAGCGGAGGCGATGAACACGCTGGCGGCCAGGGTCGGTGCCCTGCCGAAGGTGGACCATCCCGCCCCCGTGGCCGCCGCGCCCCATGGCGCGATCGACGGTCTGGCCTATGTGCTGTTCACCTCCGGCTCCACCGGCCGGCCCAAGGGCGTCGCCATGAGCCGCGGTCCCCTGGCGCATCTGATCGACTGGCATCGAACCCACCCGCGCCTGGGCAAGACGGCCCGGACGCTGCAATTCGCTCCGCTGTCCTTCGACGTCCATTTCCAGGAAATCCTGTCCTCCATCGCCTGTGGCGGCACCCTGGTCCTGATTCCCGACGACCACCGCCGCGACCCCGAATTGCTGCGCCAGGCCCTGGCCGATATGCGTGTGGACCGGCTGTTCCTGCCCTATGTCGCCTTGCAGATGCTGGCCCAGGCGGACGAGGCAGCCCTGGCCACAGGCGCGGCACGCCTCGTCCTGGCCGATGTGGTCAGCGCCGGCGAACAACTCCAGGTCACTCCGAGCATCCGCGCCCTCTTTGAACGCCAGCCCGGGGCGGTTCTGCACAACCACTACGGCCCCACCGAAAGCCATGTGGTCACGGCTTTCGAATTGAGCGGTCCCGCCGCCCAATGGCCGGCCATCCCCCCCATCGGCACCGCCCTGCCCCACGTCGAGCTGGCCCTGCGCAACCCCGACAGCGGCGGCATCACCCATGGCGACAGCGGCGAACTCCTGCTGGGTGGGGCTTGCCTGGCCGAAGGCTATCTGGGACGCCCCGAACTGAGCGCGGAACGTTTCCTCGACAATCCGGCGGGCCTGGCCGGTCGTTGGTATGTCACGGGCGATTTGGTGCAACGGGATGCCCAAGGCGTCTACACCTACCTCGGCCGTTGCGACCAACAGCTCAAGGTGGACGGTTTCCGCATCGAACCCGGTGAAATCGAACTGGCCCTGATGGCCCACGAACAGGTGCGCGATGCCGCCGTCACCGCCCCCGAGCTCCCGGGCGTGGGTCGCCAGTTGCTGGCCCACGTGGTGCCCCGCGACGGCGCCAATGATTGGCAGAAACTACAGCACGACCTGCGGCAATGGCTGCGCGGCCGGGTGCCGGACTACATGATCCCGGTGCGCTTCCTGCCGCTGGAACGCATGCCCACCACCCCCAGCGGCAAGATCGACCGGCGCAACCTGCCCCTGCCGGAAGCCCCCGCCAAAGGGGGATTCGGCAAGGATTCCCCGCGGGAAACCATCCGCCGCCTTTGGCAGGATCTGCTGGGACTGGACAGCATCGCCGACGAAGCCAACCTGTTCGACCTGGGCGCCCGTTCGCTGTTGGTGATGCGTTTCGTCAGCCAGGCCAAGGCGAGCGGTCTGGCGCTGTCGGTGGCCGATGTATACGACCGACCCACCATCGCTGGCATGGCCCAGCGCCTGGATGGCTCAACGCCCCGGACGCAGCGGTCGCGGTCGATACGGGGAGGTGGCGCCGGGGACGGCATCGCCATCGTCGGCCTCGCGGTCAGGGCGGATAACGCCCACGACGTGGACACCTTCTGGAACAACCTGCTCAACGACAGGGAAAGCATCCGCCGTTTCTCCCCGGAGGAAATCGACCCGTCGGTGCCGGAATCCCTGCGCCGGCGTAGCAACTTCGTTGCCGCCCGGGGCGTGCTGGAAGATGCCGACCGCTTCGACGCCGCCTTCTTCGGCATCTCGGCGCGGGAAGCCACGCTGCTGGACCCGCAACAACGCCTGTTCCTGGAACTGTGCTGGTCGGCTCTGGAGGATGCCGCCGTCGACCCGGCCCGGTTCGAGGGGGACATTGGCGTCTATGCCGGCACCGCCAACAACACCTACCTGCCCGCCGTCCGCAACGAAGCGCCGGAGTTAATCCAGCAATACGGCGAATTCGCCACCATGCTGGCCAGTGAGAAGGACTACGTCGCCACCCGGGCCGCCAACCGTCTCAACCTGCGCGGCCCGGCGGTGTCCATCCATACCGCCTGCTCCACTTCCCTGGTGGCCATCGCCCAGGCCTGGCACGCCCTGGCCCAGGGCCAGTGCGACATCGCCCTGGCCGGGGGTGTCACCGTGGTGGTGCCCCAGGCTGGCGGCTACCTCCATGTGGAAGGCGGCATGGAATCCGCCGACGGCCGCTGCCGCCCCTTTGACGCCGAGGCCTCGGGTACCGTCTTCGCCAGCGGCGGCGGCGTGGTGGCGCTAAAGCGCCTAGGCGACGCGGTGGCCGACGGCGATCCCATCTACGCCGTCATCAAGGGCGTTGGCCTCAACAACGACGGTGGCGAAAAAGCCAGCTTCACCGCCCCCAGCGTCACCGGACAAGCCGCCGCCATCCGCATGGCCCTCGACCATGCCGGTGTGGACGCCCGCAGCATTGGCTACGTCGAGGCCCACGGTACCGGTACCGCCCTCGGCGACCCCATCGAAATCGCCGCCCTGACCCGGGCCTGGTCGGAAGACACCGACGACAGGCAGTTCTGCCGCATCGGCTCGGTCAAGGGGCACCTCGGCCACACCGTCGCCGCTGCCGGGGTGCTGGGATTGATCAAAGCCGCCCTTGCCCTCCACCGGCAGCGCATCCCGGGCACGCTGCATTTCCGCCAGCCCAATCCGCAGATCGACTTCAGTGCAACGCCGTTCTCCGTCTCGGCTGATGCCACCCCCTGGCCGCGGGAAACCCAGCCACGCCGGGCGGCGGTCAGTTCCTTCGGCGTCGGCGGCACCAACGCCCATGTGATTGTCGAGGAAGCGCCGATACCCGCCCCCGCCCCGCCGACGCAGGACGCCGTCGGGCTCCACCTCTGGCCCTTGTCCGCCCGCAGCGCGGAAGCGGCCCTGCAACGGGCGCACGACCTGGCCGACCATCTTGAGCGGCACCCCGGCATTTCGCTGGACGACATCACCGCCACCCTGTGCCGTGGCCGCCAGCCCATGACCCATCGCCTGGCGGTGGTGGCGACGGATGCGGCCAGCGCCATCGACGCCCTGCGCCGCGCCAAATCCACCACCCAGGCCCTGGCCAAGCCCCGTCTGGTTTTCCTGTTCTCCGGCCAGGGCTCCCAGCATCCCGGCATGGCGCGCCAACTGGTGGACGCGGTGCCCGCTTTCCGTGACGCCTTCGACCGCTGCCTGGCCCAGATGCCGCCCACCCTCGCCGCCGACCTGCGCGCCTGGATGGTGGAGTGCGCCCCCGACGACGACGCAGCCGCCGCCCGTCTGGCGGAAACCCGCCACGCCCAGCCGGCGCTGTTCTGCATCTCCTACAGCCTCGCTGCTTGGCTGGACAGCCTCGGCCTCCGCCCCGACGCCATGATCGGCCACAGCATCGGCGAATATGCGGCCGCCTGCCACGCCGGCGTCCTTTCCCTGGCTGACGCCGTGGCGGCAGTAATCGCCCGCGGCCAGGCCATGTTCGCGCAAGCACCCGGCGCCATGCTGGCCGTGCGCGCCGGCGCGGACGCAGTCACAGCCCTGCTGCCCCCGGACGTGGAAATCGCCGCCGCCAACGCCCCCGGCCTGACCGTGGTCGCCGGCGGTTTCGATGCCATCGACGCCTTCGCCGCCGCCTTGGCCGACCGGGAGATTGAAGCCACCCGACTCAAGGTATCCCACGCTTTCCATAGCGCCACCATGGACGGCGCCCTGCCCCTGGTGGCCCAGGCTTTGGGCCGCACCCGCCTGGGTGCTCCGGCCACTACCGTCTATTCCTGCGTCAGCGGCGCCCCCCTGACCGCAGCCGAAGCCACCGATCCGCAATACTGGGCTCGGCAGGTCCGTGCCCCGGTGCAATTCAGTCGCGCGGTGCAGGCCGAACTCGACCAGGGCGATACGGTTTTCGTCGAAGTTGGTCCCGGCCAGGCCCTGACCGCCCTGGTGCGCCAGCACCGGGACGCACAGAATTCGGCACCCCGCATCGTTCCCCTGCTCGGCCCCGCCCAGGATCCCGGCGCGCCGGCCGCCCGCGCCCTGCAAGGCGTGGCGGCCCTCTGGTGTTCCGGATTGGAAGTGGCCTGGCCGGTGCCGGTCCATGCGCCGCGCCTGTCCCTGCCGACCTACCCTTTCCAGGGCGAACGCTACTGGTTCCCTCGCCGCCCGGCAACGGGCGCAATGAACCCCGCCACCATCACTGCCGCCGGCACCCCATTGCCGGCCGCTCCCCTATCCCCATCCCCAGAGAACACGCCTCCCATGAGCCGCCTCCCCCGCATTGAGCAAGCGCTCGTCAAGGTCTTCCATGATGTCGCCGGCTTGCCCGCCGACGCCATGGACAACGCAAGCAGTTTCGTGGACCAGGGCCTCGACTCCCTCTCCATGACCCAAGTGACCCTGGAGCTGGAGCAAGTCTTCGGCATCAAGCTGCGTTTCCGCCGCCTGCTCGAAGACCTCAACACCCTGGGCAAGCTGGCCGCCTTCCTCGATACACAGTTACCGGCGGACAAGTTCTCCGCAGCCGCCGTGCCAGCGCCGGTTTCCCCTGCCCCTGCGGCCGCGCCAACGGCAATCCCCTTGCCGACCTTCGCCAGCCCGGCTCCCGGCGTTGCGCCGCTGGTGGCCGGAGATGCGGTACAGCAGTTGATTCAACAGCAAATGCAATTGATGGCCCAGCAGTTGGCCCTCCTTTCCGGCCAAGTGCCCGCCGCCGTGCCCGTGGCGCCAGTCTCCGCACCTGCCACATTACCTACCGTGGCACCCGCCGCGCCTCCTCAGGGAAACACCGCCCCCGCCGTCGCCCTGGTCTCGACGGAAGGCGCAACCGCCCAGGCATCCCTGGTGGAGAAGCCCTTTGGCGCCTCTGCCCGCATCACCTTACAGGCCCAGACCGACTTCACCCGGGAACAGCGACGCTGGTTGGAGGATTTCATCGCCCGCTACAACGCCAAGACCATAGGCTCGAAGAACTTCAGCCAGAAGTACCGCAAGGTGATGGCCGACCCGCGGGTGGTCACCGGCTTTAACCCGTTGTGGAAGGACCTGGTCTATCCCATCGTCGCCGACCGCTCCAAGGGGGCGCGGGTGTGGGATGTGGACGGCAACGAATACATCGACCTGCTTTCCTGCTTTGGCGGCAACCTGCTTGGCTACCAACCCGAGGACGTCACTCGGGCCATGGTGGACCAGCTCCACGCCGGCATCGAAGTGGGGCCCCAGCACCCCGACGCCGCCACGGTGGCGGAGTTGATTGCCGAGTTCACCGGCATGGAGCGGGTCGCCTTCTGCAACACCGGTTCCGAAGCGGTGATGGGCGCCATGCGCATCGCCCGCACCGTCACCGGGCGCAAGACCATCGCCATCTTCACCAATTCCTACCACGGCATCTTCGACGAAGTAATCGTCCGTGGCACCCGCCAATTGCGCTCCCTGTCGGCCGCGCCTGGCATCCTCGCCAACGCGGTGGAAAACGTCTTGGTACTGGACTACGACAGCGAGGCGTCCCTGGAGACGCTGCGGGCGCGGGGCCATGAGCTGGCGGCGATCATGATCGAACCGATCCAGAACAAATACCCTACCCTGCAACCCCGCGCCTTCGTCCAGGCCCTGCGCAAGATCGCCGACGACGCCGGCTGCGCGCTGATCTTCGATGAAGTGGTCACCGGTTTCCGCGTCGGCCCCGGCGGCGCCCAGGAGTTCTACGGCGTGCGTGCGGACGTCGCCACCTACGGCAAGGTCATCGGCGGCGGCCTGCCCTTCGCTGCCATCGCCGGCTCCGCCCACTGGCTGGATGCCCTCGACGGCGGCCACTGGCAGTATGGCGACGATTCCTATCCGGAAGCCGGCGTCACCTACTTCGCCGGCACCTTCGTCCGTCATCCCCTCGCTCTGGCGGCGGCCAAGGCCACGCTGCTGCACCTCAAACGGGGCGGCCGCCAGTTCTACCAGACCCTGGCCGAGCGCACCCAAGGCATGGTCGACCGCCTTAATGCCGTCTTCGCCGCCCGTGGCGCCCCGGTCAAGGCCGTTCACTGCGCCTCGCTGTGGCGCCTGAGCTGGGACGACAACCTCAAGTATGTGGGCCTCTTCTACTACCTGGCCCGCTTCCATGGCCTCCATCTCTACGAGCAGTTCGGCCATTTCGTCACCGAAGCCATGGGCGAAGCGGAAACTGACCGCATTGTGGACGTCTTCACCCGCAGCCTCGACGAACTGATGGCCCTGGGATTCATCCAGCCCCGGGACGGCGGAACACCGCCTCCCAAGGGAGGGATGCCCGAAAAACTCGGCACCAGTCCAGCCACGCAATCGACGCCGATCGCTGCCGCCGCACCGTCCACCCTTTCGCCCGCGCCATCCACGGGTCCTGCGTTGCGCGAAGCCCCCCTCACCCCTGGACAGACGGAGCGTTGGTTGGCCGCCAGTTTCGATCCTGCCGCCCGCCGCGCCCTCAATGAGTCCTTCTGCCTGAGCCTGTCGGGAGACGTGGACCCGGTGGCACTGAAAGCCGCGATAGAGGATGTCCTGGCACGGCACGAGGCGTTTCGCCTCCATTTCAACCTGGACCAGCCGCAACAGCTGCTCGACGCCCCAGCACCGATTGCCATTGAGTACCACGACCTACGCCATCTGCCCGATGCCGACGGGGCGCTGGATGCCTTCTGCGCCGACGCAAGCCTGCGCGATTTCCCCCTGGACCAGGCGCCCTTGGCCGCCGTGAGCCTGTTGCGACTGGCCGACGGTCGGGCGGTGGTGCACCTGGTGGCCAGCCACCTGATCTTCGACGGCTGGGCCTCCAGCGTATTCAACAGCGAACTGGCGGCCGCCTATCACGCCCGCTGCCGAGGACACCCGGCGGCATTGCCGACAGCGGAATCCCCCCTGCGTTTCGCCAGCGACGAACAACAACGCATGGCAGGACCGGACGGTGAGGAAAGTCTGAACTACTGGCGGCGATGTCTCGCCAATCCGCCCGTCCCCCTTGCCCTGGGCGACCGCATCCCGCCCACACCGCGCCAATACGCGGCCGACACCCTGCGCAGCCGTATCGACGGCGCGCTGCTGGATGGCCTGCGCCACCAAGCCCGCCAAGCCGGCGCCACCCTGTTCCAGTTGCTCCTCGGCGCAGTCACCGTGGTGCTGCGCCAAGCTAGCGGGCAGGACGAATTCGTGGTCAGCATTCCTTACGCCAGTCAAAACCTCGGACGACATGGCCCGCTCCTCGCCGATGGGGTCCTGGACCTGCCCCTGCGCTTGGGCTGCCATGAAGGGGACAGCGGCGCCACCTTGCTGGCCCGGGTACGCAACCAGCTCCTGGACGCCCTGGAATATCCCCTGGCCACCCAGGGCACCGTGGCCCGCGCCTTGGGCATCGTCAGTAGTGGCGACAGCCCAGCCCTGACCGGCGTCTTCTTCAATCTCAATCCCAAGGTGGACCTGTCCGGCTTCGCCCCCTTGTCCGCCACCATGCACGAAGGCCGCAAACGCGGCACCCTGCACCAGCTGTTCTTCAATTTCTACGAGCAGGACTCGGCCCTGACCCTGGACCTGCACTACAGCACCGAATTCTTTTCCCCGGAACGGGCGCGCGACCTGGTGGACGCCCTGCGCGCCGTCTGCGCCTGCCTGGCCCGTGACCTCGAGACACCCCTGAACGCAGACGCAGCCGGCCGCCTGGATCAACGCCTGAAACAGTGGAACGCCACCGAAGCCCCCCTCGAAGCCCATCCCCGCATCGAACGCTGGGTCGCCCGCCAGGCGGGCGCCACCCCCGACGCCATCGCCGTCGAATGCCGTGACGGCAGCCTCAGCTACCAAGCCCTGGATACCCGCGCCAATCGCTATGCCCAACTGCTGCGCAGCCGCGGCATCGGCCCGGGAAGCCGCGTCGGCCTGTGCCTGAGCCGGGGCGTGGAACTCCTGCCGGCGCTGCTGGGCGTGCTCAAGAGCGGCGCCGCCTATGTGCCCCTCGATCCCGGCTTCCCCCGGGACAGGCTTCACTATATGGCGGAAGATGCCGGCGTCGCCTTGGTCATCACCGAAGCCGCCCATGCCGACAAGACCGGCGTGCCCCGTGCGCTGCAGCTACGCACCGACGAGGATGCCGGCCACATCGCCGCCGCACCCGACCAGCCGCCGCTCCTGCCGGCCCAGGCGGAAGACGCCACCGCCTACGTCATCTACACCTCCGGCTCCACTGGCAAGCCCAAAGGGGTCGTCCTGCCCCAGCGCGCGGTGTGCAACTTCCTCGCCAGCATGCGCCGCGAGCCGGGCCTGACCTCGGCGGACAAGCTGCTGGCCGTCACCACCCTGTCCTTCGACATCGCCGTGCTTGAACTGCTGCTGCCCCTCACCTGCGGCGCCCGGGTGGTTATCGCCGAACGGGAAGACGCCATGGACGGGGAAGCCCTGCGGACCCTGATCGGCCGTCACGGCATCAACGTCATGCAGGCCACCCCGACCACCTGGCACCTGTTACTGGATGCGGGCTGGCAGGCCCCCCGCGGGTTCAAGGCGCTGTGCGGCGGCGAACCGCTGCCGCCGGCCCTGGCCGCACGCCTGCTGGACGAGGGGATTGAGTTGTGGAACATGTATGGCCCCACGGAAACCACCGTGTGGTCCACCCTGGGCCGGGTGGCAGCGGGCCGCAAGATCACCATCGGCCATCCCATCGCCAACACCCAGGTGTGGATTCTCGACGACCGCATGAATCCCTGTCCGATCGGAGCTGAAGGCGAAATCTGTATCGGCGGCAGCGGGGTAGCCGCGGGTTATCACAACCGCCCCGAACTGACGGCGGAACGCTTCGTCGCCGATCCCTTCTCCACTCTGCCCAACGCCCGGCTCTACCGCACCGGTGACCTGGGCCGTTGGCGCGAAGACGGTACCCTGGAGCATCTGGGGCGCCTCGACTTCCAGGTGAAGATCCGCGGCTACCGCATCGAACTGGGGGAGATCGAAACCCGCCTGGCGGAACAGGCCGGGGTGGCCCGCTGCGTCGTCATGGCCCGGGAAGACCAGCCCGGCGATGTCGCCCTGGTGGCCTATGCGGTGCCCCGTGCCGGCGCCGTGTTGGATGGAGCGGGCCTGCGCGAATCCCTGCGCACCGACCTGCCCGATTACATGGTGCCCCGCACCGTGCTGGTCCTCGACACCCTACCCCTCCTGCCCAACGGCAAGATCGACCGTAAGGCCCTGCCGGCCCCAGGAAGCACCGCAACCGTTGCGCCCCCCCCTGCCCCTGCATCCGACGGCAAGCCGGCGGGAACGCCGGGCAACCTGGTCCAGACCATCGCCGCCGCCATGGCAAAAGTGCTGGGCATCGCAACCGTGGCCGACCACGACAATTTTTTCAACCTGGGCGGCCATTCCCTGCTCGCCGCCAAGCTGTCCGCCGACCTGGTGGCCGCCGTCGGCCACCGACCCAGCCTGCGCGTCATCTTCGAATCCCCCACGCCGGCGACCCTGGCCCGCGCCCTGCTGGGCGCGACGGCAACCGCGCCGGTCACGGCCAACGCGATCCCAGTTCGCGCCGAACAGGATGTGGCGCCGCTGTCCATCATGCAGCAACGCATCTGGTTCCTCGAAAGCCTGAGCCCCGGCATGATGGCCCACAACATGCCCAGCGGCCACCTCCTCAGCGGCCCCCTGGACGTGGCAGCCTTCAAGCGCGCCTTCGCCCTCGTGGTCCAGCGCCAATCGGTGCTGCGTACCCATGTCGAACGCACGGCCAGCGGCGACCGGCAACGCATCAGGGAAACGCTGGAAAGCGACCTGCTGCCCGTGGACGACCTGACCCGCCTGTCGCCGGACAAGCAGCAGGCCACCATGGCCCGAACCATCGAACAATTGGTGCACCAGCCCTTCCACCTCGAACAGGGTCCCTTGTTCGTCGCCCGCCTGTTCCGCCTCGCCCCGGACCGCCACGGTTTCTTTTTCTCCGCCCATCACCTGATCTGGGACGGCGCCTCCTTCGACCTGTTCTATAACGAGATGGCCGAGGCTTATGCCGCCTGCCTGGCCGGCCGCGCGCCGCAACTACCGGCCCTGACCGTGAGCTACGGCGATTTCGCCGCCTGGCACGCCACCTGGCTCAGCGGCGCCGAATTGGAACGACAGACCCGCTACTGGACCGAGCAACTGACCCCGCTCCCGCCGCCCCTTGACCTGCCCACAGACCGTCCCCGTCCAGCGCAGATGAGCGGCCAGGGCAGCGCCTACCAGTTCAACCTGCCCGGCCGTATCGCCGCCGTGATACGGGAACAGGCCGTGCGCCAGGGCCGTACCCCCTATGTGACCCTGCTCGCCGCCTATGCCCTGGTACTGCACCGCCTTTGCCAGCAGGACGACTTCGTCGTCGGTACGCCGGTGCGCGGCCGCGAACAGCCGGCCCTCGAACCCCTGATGGGATTCTTCGTCAACATGCTGCCCCTGCGATTGACGGTGGACTCCACCCTGCGCTTCAGTGACTGGCTGACCTCCATCCAGCAACAGGTGGTCACCTCCTTCAGTTGCCCCGACGTACCCTTCGAGCACCTGGTGCGGGCGCTCAAGGTACCCAGGGATGGCAGCCGACCGCCGATCCACCAGGTCAGCTTTTCCTATCAGGATGTGCGCGAACGCCCCACCCGCTGGGGCAATGTGGACCATCAGCGCATGGAAACCCCGCTGCTCGGTTCGACCCAGGATCTCGGCCTGTGGTGCGTGGAAACCCGCGATCACATCGAATACGTATTCACCTTCAACACCGATGTGCTGGACACCGCCTCGGTGGCCCTCATCGCCCAGCGCCTGGCATCGGTACTGGAACAGATTGCAGCCAACCCGGACCTGCCCCTGGCCGACTACGACGTGGCAACGCCGGCCGAACGGGCCTTGCTGGCCCAATGGAACGCCACGGATCGCGACTACGACCGCGCCGCTTCCCTGGCCGGGCTCGTTGCCGCCCAGGCCGCCCGCTCGCCGCAAGCGACAGCCCTCGCCAAGTCGGATGGCGCACGCATGAGCTACGCCGAGTTGGAGCAGCGGACCAACCGCCTGGCCCGGCAGTTGCGGGCGCGGGGCATTGCCCGGGGGGCACGGGTAGGCCTGTGCCTGGAACGCGGCCTGGACATGGTGGTCGCCCTGTTGGCCTGCCTCAAGGCCGGCGCCGCCTACGTGCCCCTTGACCCCGCCTATCCCGCCGATCGCCTCGACTTCATGGCGAAGGACGCGGGGCTCGCCTTGTTGATCAGCCAGACGGCATGGCAACACGCCGTGCATTGGCCGCGGGATCAAGTCCTGCTGCTGGATGGGGACGCCGCCGCCATCGCGGCCGAGACGGATGCGCCCTTGGCGCCGGATGCAAGCCGTGACGCCCGCCCCGAGGACCCAGCCTATGTGATCTACACCTCCGGCTCCACCGGAAAACCCAAGGGCGTGATGGTGCCCCAGGGCGCCGTGGTCAATTTCCTCGTCACCATGGCCAGGGAGCCCGGCCTCGGGGCGAAGGACCGCCTGGTGGCGGTGACGACCTTGTCCTTCGACATCGCCGTACTCGAACTGTTGCTGCCGCTCACCGTGGGCGCCACCGCCATCCTGGCCAGCGCCGATCAGGTGATGGACGGCAAGGCCCTGCGCGACCTGGTGGAGCAACAGCAAGCGACGGCGATGCAAGCCACGCCCTCCGCCTGGCGCATGCTGATCGCTGCCGGCTGGCGCGGCAAGCGGGGCTTCAAGGCCCTGGTCGGCGGCGAAGCCCTGGCGCCGGACCTGGCGCAGCAGCTGCTGGAACGCTGCGACAGCCTGTGGAACATGTACGGCCCCACCGAAACCACCGTCTGGTCCACCTGCTGGCGCGTGGAGCATCCGGAAAACGGCATCTACATCGGCGGCCCCATCGCCAACACTCAAATCCATGTCCTCGATGACCGCTTGCGCCCCTGTCCCCTCGACGTCTCCGGGGAAATTTACATCGGCGGCGAGGGCGTCACCCTGGGCTATCTCAATCGCCCTGAACTGATGGCGGAACGCTTCATTCCCGATCCGTTCTCCGACAAGCCCGGCGCCCGCCTTTACCGTACCGGTGACCGTGGCCGCTGGCGCCGCGCGGGCCTGCTGGAACACCTCGGCCGCCTCGACTTCCAGGTGAAGGTACGTGGCCATCGCATTGAGCTGGGGGAGATCGAGGCTTGCCTCAGCGCCCATCCCGACGTGGCCGAATGCGTCACGATGGCCCGGGAGGATGTACCCGGCGACGTGCGGTTGGTGGCCTATTACACGCCCAGGGCCGGCAGCGCCGACGAGCCCTCCTTGCGGGCGCACCTGCGGGCTGCTTTGCCCGGCTACATGGTGCCCCAACACCTGATGGCCCTGCCCCGCCTGCCCCTGCTGCCCAATGGCAAGATAGACCGCAAGGCATTGCCGGTGCCGGCGGCGGCCCCCGAGGACACCGCCTCGCCCCCCCCGGCCGCGACGCCGATGAACCCTACCGAACAGCGCTTGGCACAGGTCTGGCGCGACCTGCTGAAGACGGGGGACATCCGTCCGGACGACAACTTCTTCGACCTGGGGGGGCACTCCCTGCTGGTGATGCAGGCCATCCTGACCATGGAAGCCCAAACCGGGAAACGGCTCAATCCGCGTCGTTTCATTTTCGAATCCCTCAAGCAGATCGCCCGCGCCTACGACGAAATGTCCGTTGAACCGTCGGCCACGCCAGGATTGATCGGACGCCTCTTCGCCGGCATGCGGGGACGACGCAAGGCATGACCACTTCTGCGCCGTCCCATTCCCATACCGCCACGGGCATATTCCCGGCCGCCGCCTGGCATGGGCCCGCTAGCGGGCTGTGCCGGCGCATCGACCAGGGTGGCATCGACCTGTGGCGGGTGGACCTGGCCCAGCGCACAGCGGATGCCTGGCCCCGAGCGCTGACGCCCGACGAACTGGCCCGGGCCGGGCGCTTTGCCCGCCGGGAACTCGCCGAACGCTTCCTTCAGTGCCGCTTCGCCCTGCGTACCCTGCTGGCCGCCTATAGTGGCTTACCGATGCACGCACTGCCGATCCAGGTGTCCGCCCAGGGCAAGCCCCAATTGCCGACGGCATTGGCGCTGGGCTTCAACCTCAGCCACGCCGGAGGCCATGCCCTGATCGCCATCGGCCGCCAACGGGGGATCGGGGTGGATATCGAATGCGGGGTCCCCGCTGGCGACCTGAAGGCCCTGGCGCGCCAAGTCTTCTCCGAGGCCGAATGGCCGGTCCTGTCGCCCCTTGGAGGCGATGACTTGGCCCGTGCCTTCCTGCTCGGGTGGACACGCAAGGAAGCCTGCTTGAAGGCCCTGGGGACGGGGCTGCTATTGGAGCCAGACCGCATCGACGCGGGACTCTCCAGCGGAACCCAACGAGTGCGCCCCCTTCCCGCCCGGGCCCCGGTGGCGGTGACCAGCTTGGTCATGGAAGCCGGGGGGCAGGCAGCGCCATCCTCCGCCGCCCTCGCCGTCAGCGAGGTAGGAGCAGACCGGCTGGGCGCCGTCCACTACCTCACCTTCGGCCCTCACGCCCCTTGGGAGCACGATTGAACCCGATACGATTCGGCCCCCCGGGGCGACAGCTCTTCGCCATGTACCATCCCCCAACCACGGAGGCCCGGGGTGAAGGCGTGCTGATGTGCAATCCCTTCGGCCAGGAAGCGATCCGCTGCCACCGCCTGTTCCGGGTGCTGGCCGACCAATTGGCCCGCCAAGGTTTCCATGCCCTCCGTTTCGACTATTTCGCCACCGGCGATTCCGCCGGCGATGACGGCGAAGGCGACCTGGACGGCTGGTGCCGGGACGTGCTTGCCGCGGACGAAGATCTGCGTCTGCGCAGCGGCTGCAAATCCGTGTCCTGGTTCGGCCTCCGCCTGGGTGCCAGCATCGCCTCCCTTGCCGTCGCCCGTAGCCGATATCCGGTGCAGCACCTGATCCTTTGGGACCCAGTCATCGATGGCAACAACTATTTGGATGAGCTGGCGGCCGCCCACCTGCGGGCGCGCAGGGAGTCCTTCGGCGCCCGCTGGAGCTTCGACGCACGCTTGATCAACATGGCGCAGCGGGAAATTCAAGACGAGGCCCTGGGATTCCTGCTGCCCCAACGCTTGCGGGAGCAATTCGCCACGATATCTGCGGCAGCCTTGACAGCAGGCCGCCCCGACGCCGTCGCCATACTGGCCGGCCCCGGGCTGGCCGGCCTCGAAGCGGACTTGATGCAGCGCTGGGTAGCGGGAGGTACGCCGGTCACGACGACTGCCGTCACTACCACCATCGACTGGACTTCCAACGAAGCCATGAACTCTTCCATTGTGCCGCTCGACGTGCTGCAAAGCGCAGTGGCGCTGCTCAAGGACAGTCGATGATCGAACGTTCCTTCGCCTTCGGTCCAGACAAGGGCCTCATTGGCACCCTCTGTCTGCCGGTTTCTGCGGAATGCGGAGACCGGCCGGCCTCGGCGGGCATCGTCCTGTTCAACTCGGGCATCGTCCACCGCATCGGCCCCCATCGCATCAATGTCCGACTAGCAAGGGATTTGGCCCGGCGCGGCATTCCTTCGATACGCTTCGATCTGGCGGGCCTCGGCGACAGCGCCCGCGCCAGCGGCGAAGTAGGCTTCGAAGCCCAGGCCTCCGGCGATCTAAGCGCAGCCATGGATGCCCTGGCGGAAGCCACGGGTTTACAGCGATTCGGCCTGTTCGGCTTCTGTTCCGGTGCATTCCACAGCTACAACGCCGCCCATCTGGATCAGCGCATCTGCGCCTTGCTGCTGTTCGACGCCTTCCGCTATGGGACCTACAAGTCGGCCCTGATTAGGCTGTCGCTGCGGTTCCGCGAACACGGCGTGTTGCGCACAGTCCTCCGCCTTTCCATCAAAACCCTGGGCCAGACCGTCCGGGCGATCCCGTTCCCCATGACAGGAAAGATCCGGCTGCGCACCTCCGATGCCGGCTTCATTGTGGACGGCCCCTCTCCTTCGAGCTTCGCCCAAGGCGTGCGCCATTTGCGCGAGCGTGGCGTGGAAGTGTCCATGGTCTTTGCCGGAGATGGTTTCGAGGTCTATAACTACGGGCAACAATTCCATGATGCGCTGGCAAAATTCGGCATCGACGAATCGGTCTCTGTAACGTTCCTGCCCGACATTGACCATGTGGCGACGGGCGTCCATGCCCAACGGGAGCTCATCGACTGTGCCCTGGACTGGGCGACCGGCTTCGCCGGGGGGCATCTGCCGCCGGTGGTGCGCCGCCGCCATTCCGACTCCGCGCTGCCACGGAAGGTGGATGCGGCTGAACATCCGCCTGCCTTGGTACTGTCCCGCACGATCACCGGCCTCGGCACCATTCGCTCCCTGGGTAAGGCCGGTATCGACGTCCACGCGGTCTATTTCGACAAACAAGACCCCGTCCGCTTTTCCCGCTATTGCAAAGCCAGTTATTTCGACGACTCGGCACAGGACGAAGACGCATTGCTCGCCCACGTCGTGGCCTACGCCCGCCGCCTGGGAAACCGTCCCGTCGTGGTGCCCACCTGCGACGCCCACGCACTGATGCTGGCCCGGCATCGGGAAGCGCTGCGGGACGACTGCCGTATCATGGCTGGCGACTATGCCACCATGACCGGGCTCATCAATAAGAACGGCCTCTACGCCCAGGCGGCGCTGGCGGGTGTCAAGACGATCCCCGCCGTGGTTGCGCCCACCTTGGAGGAGGCCCGGACATGGAGCGCAGTCCATCCCGCGCCCTATCTGATCAAACCTTTCTACACCGGTGCCCCGGCCGCTCGCCTCAAGCAGAAAAACCTGGTACTGCAAACCCGGGAGGAATTGCTGGACTATGTCGCCGCCGATAGCATGGAAGCCCTGATCGTGCAGCGCTTGATCCGCGGTGGTGACGGCCATGTATTCGACTATTACGGCTATTGCGACCGGGATGGTCGGGTCGTCACCCAGACCTCCCGGCGGCGCTGGCGGCAGAACATCCCGGACTTCGGCACTTGCACCATAGGCGAGATTCCCGCCGAACCCCGTATTGAGGCAGAAATCTTCGCTAGCAGCCAACGCCTGCTTCGGCAGGTGCACTACCACGGCATCGTCATGATCGAATGGTTGCGCGATCGGGCCAGCGGCGATCTCTACGTCATTGATTTCAACGCCCGGCCCTTCATGGGCATCGGCCACCTCACCGCCGCCGGGATGAACCTTCCGGCAATCGCCTACGGGGATCTGGTGGGCAGTGACATCAGCCACATCGAACAGACCCCGCTGATGAAGCACTTGGTCGGTCTGGACCTGTTGCGGGACATCGAGTCTTTTATCGCCAAGCGGGGTCGCGGTGAACTGGGCCTGCTGGCATGGCTGGATTCCTTATTGAAGTGCGGCTATTTTTATTATTTCGAATGGCAGGACATGGCGCCGGGCCTCGCCCGCCAGTGGCACATCTTCAAACGTGCGTTGTCCTATCTGCGCAAGAAACAGCGCCTCGACTGAGGACGAATACCCAACCATCAAGTCGAGAGGGACGGGAATACCAGGCCCTGACGATGCCATTCGGGAATCATCCTGGCCAAAGCCGCCACGGTATCGGCATTGTGGTCATGGAGAAGCACGATGTCCCCAGCTTTGGGGGGGGCGGAGCGGAAACGAGACAGGAGCGGTTCGACACCATCGCACTTGTAGTCGCTGTAGGTACGACTCCAATGCACTAGGCAATATCCGGCGCGACAAACCCGGTGAATCGAGGGTAGATCCACCCTCCCCCGGGGCGGCCTGAACAGCACGCTATCCACGCCGGAAGCCTCAAACATGGCCTGGCGGCACCGGCCCATATCCTCCAACAGGGTCTCGCGCGGCACGCCGACGATTTCCCGATGGGTCCAGGTATGGCCGCCAATGCCATGCCCCTCCGCCGCCATACGGCGGACCAATTCCGGGTGTTGAGCCACTTTTTCCCCAATCAGGAAAAAGGTGGCTTTGATCCCTTGCTCCGCCAGCAGATCCAACACCTGGGGCGTAAAGGTCGGATCAGGCCCGTCGTCGAAGGTAAGGGCTACCCTACCGACCTCCACCGAAGACAACCGCCACAGAAAATGGCGTGGCGAATAGAAACGCTGCAGCAAGACCTTGCCCGCGTCACGGAGGGAAGAAATCATCATGGCGGCGAGACTTCCTGGAGAAATTCGCAATTACGCTGGGCGATGGCATCCCAAGTCAAATCCGCCACCGAGGCGGCAATGCTCCGGGAATCCCAGTTTGCGCCCAATCCCCTGGCCAATGCGGCCGAGAGGGCAGGTACGTCCCCGGGAGGCACGAGCAAGCCACTCTCTCCTTCCCTGACCAAATCAGGAATGCCGCCGACACGGCTGGCCACCACCGGAACGCCGCTCGCCAGGGCTTCGACCACGACATTGGGTGTGCCCTCATTGCGGCTGGGCAGACAGAGCAAACTGGCCGCAGCCACCCAACGGGCCACGTCGGTTTGGGGCACCATGCCTACAAATCGGATCCTGTCCGCAATACCGCCTGCCCTTGCTCTCGCCTCCAGTGACTGACGCAGCGGGCCGTCGCCGACAAGGCACAACAGGTCATCAGCGTCGAGACGTCCTTCCCGGGCCAATTGAATCCAGGCATCCAACAGAAACTCGACGCCCTTGATCGGCACCAGTTGTCCCACGAACAGGACCAGGCCGCCCTGAAGCGGCAGGCCAAGGGCTTGCCGGGCGACAGGCATAAGCCTGGGTGCGAACAGTTTGGCGTCGACGCCAGCGCAAGGGATACGCACCAGCGGCACTGGCGCATCGCCGATCAGGGTGCGGATCTTCGATTCCAATGGGCCGCTCACCGCCACCACGCCAGCCGCATGGCGCAGCGCCCAGCGAATCTGCGGCCGCAACGAGGGCCGTTCCGCATAGACATTGATATCGCTGCCGTGGGCCGTTACCACGTAGGGTATTCGCAGCAAGCGGGCGGCCAGGGCGACGCCCACGGCATCCGGATAGGCGCAGTGGGCATGCACCACCAGGGGGCCGCGTCTTGTGAGGTTGCGCAAGGTGCGAAGGATGCCCAGGAAATAACCTAAGCCCGAAAAAAGGCCAAGCTTGGGCACCACAACGAAACGTGGATGATGGACGGGGATTCCTTCAATGCTGTCCTCCCTTGGAATTCCCCGTTGCGCACACCATTCCGGCTTGTTACCAAAGGGGGGAACTCGGGGTACCGGGGAGACCACATCCATCCGGCAGCGGGACATCATGGCGCGAACCAGATTCTCGATAAACACCGCGCGTTGGCGATCTGCAGCGTTGGGAAAGAAGGTGGTGACGGTCACGACCCGCATCGACTGCATCTCACAGGCAACGGGCGATCACATAGCCATGAGACCGGGCCAGTCCAGGCAGCAACCGGCCGGCCAAACGTTCCCAACGCTGCACCCGGTCGAAGTGGAAGACGGCACCATTGCCCGCCTCTTGTCCCCGCAGTTTCATCAGGAGCTTTTCCTTTATCGAGAGCGGTTTGAGGTGCAATACGCCTTCCTCGACAAGCTGAAACTCCTCAGCCAGCAATGCCTTCAACTCTTCCAGTGAGAAATACGGGGGAGACGCGATCATGGAAGACGCCAGGAGCCAGCCTCCGGGCTTAAGCATACGCCGTAGCTGTCCCGCGGCGGCGGCCCTCGCTTGGCTGGGAAGGTAATACAGGACTTCCATGCAGGTCACCAGATCGGCGCGGCCCGTGTGAGCGACAGCGCACTCCTCAAGGGACAAGCATTCGAAGTTGATATGGGGAAAACGCGCAGCCGCCCGCTCGACGGCCGAAGCCGAGATATCGACGCCGGTCACGTAGCCGGAGTCCTCGGGTCCATTCAGACCGCTCAACATAGCGGTAAAGGCGCCCGTGGCGCATCCCACGTCGACGATGGACAAGGGACGCGGCGTGTCCGCCAGTGTCCGCTCCAAGGCCTGGAACATCCTGACATAGCGGTAGCGCTGGGATGGCCGCCAATCCAGCCCCCAGGGATCCCCCTGTGACGAAGCGTACTGCGATTCGATCCAGGCACGACTGCCGTAGGTTTTGTCTTCCATGATGGTCCGATGTATCCAGTCTCGCCCTAACCCAAAACGCCGTGGCCGCTGACAGGTCCAGATCCTGGCCGGTCTGATGCAACCGCTTGCCCTGTTGATGCCCTCTCCCATTGACGCTGCAGCATGATGCAAGCCAAGCCGATGGTACACAAGATGTAAAAACTCCAGTCATGGGGCTTCGCATCCAGGGTGGCCCTGAACAGGATTGAATAGATGGCGATCAAAGTGGCACGTCGTGTTGCATTCAACACAGGCGGCCCCGCTGCGCTGGAAGGTTGCCTCAACCCCCTGATCAACCGCAGGATCATCATCACGAAGGAACCGAATCCGATCAACCCAGTACCTGTCAGGATTTCAAGGTAAGTATTGTGGGAGTTCTTACCGCGGTTATCGTGACTGATCTCGCCATACTCCTGAGCAAATTCATAGAAATGGCCACTCCCAATCCCCAATAGCGGATGGTCGAGAATCATGGCTCCCCCGGCCTCCCAAAGCTCCAGTCTCGAGTTTTCCGCGTCCGCAGCGGTATAGCTGTCTCCTTGGTTTTCCGCCCGCTTGGCAAATTGGTAACCGACGGCCGCCAGTCCCACCATGGCCAACACGGGAAGCCACCACAGTCGCTTACGACCGTCCATGCCGATCAGGATGATCAAGGCGAATTCCAGCACCAGGGCCATCATGCCGCCCCGGGACAAGGACATCATGATGCCGACCATGCAGGCAAGCAAGGACAGGCCCAACAACAGACGAACCGATGTCCGTTGACTGATCTTCCGGTACATATACAGGAAAGGAACGATCTGGATGATGAGGAAGGAATAATCGTTGTGGTTCTCATACATGCCATAGGCGCCGGCACGGCCGCCGACGGCCTGGGGCCAGGTGTCGATCACGGCGAGGATGCCGAATGCGGTGATGAACATGCCACCGACCATCATGCCCCAGACGTAGCGGGACAGGGTTTTTTCATCCGTAATCAGCAACAGGGAGACGATGACGAAAAACAGATATACGTCCCAAAACGAAAACCCCGCCATGGCCACCGATAGGCCGTTGCGAACCAGGGATACGGCCTGAACCACGATGAATGTCGCTAGCCAGAAAAAAATCGGGTGGGAGAAGGCCTCTTTTCTGCTGTACGCGGACTTTCTCGCGAGCCCCACGAATACGCCCACCAGCGAAAGTACCAGCATTGGCTTGAGGTCCGCCATTTGCGGCCAAAAGACGCCCGGCTGGAAAAAGTTCATGAAGGCATACAGGAAAGTCATGAGTGACTCCAATGCCGAATCGACGGCTGGCCAGAGGGATTTGATCTCAACAAATTGTCCTCATCGGGCGCGCAACAAAAGCCATTCCAGGTTTTCGCCTTTGCCAGGCCCTGCCGGGCACAAGCGTTTCAATCCCCACAAATCCTGCAAGGCCGCGTGTCCCCGCTCGGTAGACAGGGCCGAGCGGAACTCCTGGTGACACAAGGCCTGGATTTCCGCATTGAAATCGCTGGACTTGCCATTTGGGTAACAGAAGGTGGGGCTGCATTGCCCCACCTCCCGCCAGACCGCATCGCGGCTATCGAATATTTCTGCCCGCGCTGCTTCCGGCGACAAATGGGCGAGAATAGGATGCGTCACCGTATGGGCGCCCACCTCGAATCCCCCCTGGGCTAGAGATCGAGCCTGATCCCAATCCATGAAACGGTAGTCGCTGCCGGCCGGCGATGCAGAGACTCCCAACTGGTCGGCGACAACATCGACGATTTCTTCCGGACGCCACGTCCGGTTCCCTTTGATCAAGGTTTTGAGCCGAGCGAGGGCCCGAGACTTATCCTCAAGGGAAACGATGGATAGCTGCCCCCCACCCCCGGGCAGTTTCAACTCGGTTCTCTGGGTGAGGTCAAGCACCCATTCCAACCGGTCGGTCCACATACATCGGTCCGTGCCAATAAAGCCGGTCGTCAGGAAGAAGGCGGCACTCATGTTGAAGTCTGCCAGCAAGGGAGCCGCCACCGAGGCATTGTTTTCGTACCCGTCATCGAAGGTGATGGCCACCCAGTCGCGCATGTCCTCCCCGGTGCCAAGCCCATCCACCAGGGTTTGTAATGGCACCACCCGACGATATTTGGCCAAGAGACGCAGGTGGCTGGCAAAAATATCCTGGGGCATATGCTTGCCATCCAGATTGCGCAAACCATCGGGCCGGGCTGAACGGGTGACGCCGTGATACATCAGGATCAGCGGAGGGCTGCGCAACAATCGCAAACCAAGGCGAAGGGCGCCCAATTTCATACCCGCATCCAGTACAAGTCCTCCATGCCTCATGTCGCCCCCCCCTTGCCGTCGTACAAGGAGCGATAGAGCTTCTCGTAACGTCGAATCATCGCGCCCAAGGAGTATTCCCGTTCTGTCTCCTGCCGCCCAGCCGCGCCCAGCGACGCGCGCAAGACGGCATCGGTGCATAAAGTACGCAGGCTTCCTGCAAGTGCCTCGCTATCACCGCTGGGGAAAAGATAGCCAGTCTTCCCATGCGACACAATCTCGGGGTTGCCACCCACGGCACTAGCTACACAGGGAAGACTGGCAGCCATGGCCTCAAGTAAGGTATTGGACATGCCTTCGCTGAAGGAAGGCAGCACAAAAACATCTAGCCCGGGCATCAACGCCGTCACATCGTCCCGATGACCAAGAAAGCGGACCCGCCCGGCGATACCCAATTCCCGCGCCTGCGCTTCAAGAGCGCCGCGCTCGGGACCTTCGCCCACCAGGATCAGTGCCAGTTGAGGCAAGTCGAGGGTAGCAAAGGCCGACAGCAGCAAGGGATAATTCTTGACTGGAACCAAGCGTCCCACGCTGCCCACCAACACCTCGCCTTCGGCTGCGCCAAGCAGGCGGCGAGCCTCATCCCGACCGGTGCCGGCAAATCGATCGAGGTCCACACCGTTGTGCAGCACCTGGATGCGATCCGCTGTCAAACCGACATGGGCGACCAGATCGTTCTTGAGCTGTTCAGATACTGAGAATAGTGCCGAGGTATAGGCGGAAAACCAGCGTTGGACAAGGAAACGGATCTGGCGGTCGTTAAAAGTCCGACCATGCTCGCTGTGGACGACATGCTTAATGCCAGCAAGCTTGGCCCCCAGGAAACCGTAATAGAAGGACTCGGCGTTCCGGGTATGGACCACATCGGGACGCGTCCTCCTGAACAACCTGGCGAGGCGGAAAGGCAAGCCTAGGTCGTTTCCCTTCCGCCAGCCCATCTCCTCCACGGCAACGCCCGATTTCAAGCGGGAGACAAACTCGCCGCCAAACTTCAAGCAACATACAGAGGAACGGAAGCCTTCAGGAGACAAACCATTCACGACGTTGACGACGCCATTCTCAAGCCCTCCCGGCTGGAGGCTAAGCACGACATGCTGAACGTGGATCGGCTGGCCCATGGCGTCAGACCGGGATCTTGAAAGGCAAAACTTTCTGCACCCAGCGCTTGATCAAGCGCATGTCCTCCCGCGAGAAAATGCCCAACGGTGCCGCCGCCAGAAAGAAGACCAAGCTGAAAACAATGCCTGCCACCACGAGGTTCACCAGCCCAGACGCTGTCAGGTGGTCCACTAGGCCAGACGCCAGCAGCCCAACCAGGCCGGCCGCGACCACCCTCGCCATGTGCCACAGGGGGAGCAGTTGCCAAGGCGTCGCCCGGGTCAGTTTCATCACGACCAGCAAGTACACCAAGGACTGCACATACTGCGTAGTGACGGACGCCAGCGCCGGGCCGTAGAAGCCGATGGTCTTGAGCAGGGTATAGCCCAGGGCCAGCAGCACAACTGTCATGGCCGCGACGATGTAGAAATTGAGTTTGGGCTTGCCGAACACCTGTGGAATCGGGCTCAACACAAACATGTGCAGCGGCACCAGCCACAGATAGATGCGAAATACATCTACGCTTTCCGCATAGCTGGAAGTGAACAGCAAGGTGATGAACTGGTAGGCATGGCCCAGCAGGAAGATAAAACTCGGCAATACGATGATCGACAATTTGCGCACGGCCTCCCGCATGATGCGGACCACCTCGTTCAAATTACCATCCCTTACCAAGGGCGGCAGCGAAGCCCGCAGCACGTTGGCGACGGAAGACTGAAAAATGACGTCCAACGGTATTTCCAAAGCACCGACAGCATAGATCGCGTAATGGACCGGCGTGAACGAAGCCGCGAGCATGCCGCGATTCACGGTGCTTCCCAGAATGCCAGAAAGAGTCACCAACGCCACCGGCACGCTGTAGCCCAGTTGCTCGCCCACGAAAGTCTGGCTACGCCATCCCTTGAAGTCCAAACCGCTACGCCCGAACAGGAAGCCGTTACGGATAAAGAAACGCATGGCCGAATAGATGACGATGCCCCAGATCAGTCCCGGGAATCCATAACCCAGCCACAGCGGCGCCAACAGGGTAAGCACTCGAACCACCGTTTCCGCCACCTCGAATATGACGGCTAATCCATAGTGGTTCTGGGCAATCATGAAATGCAGGCAATGCTCGCTGCCGATCATGAAAACCAGTGACAGCGCATAGAGTTGCAACAAACCGGTCATGGACGGATTGTTCAGCGTTGACGCGAAATATCCGCCCCAACCTAATATCGCCACGGTAGCCAACACGCCGGCAACGGCCAGCATGAGCGTGGTTTGGACCATGAGCGCAGGGATCTTCCGCTCACCGACAAAGTGATAGAAGTAATAGATGGATGTCGGCAAGCCCAGGGTCATGACACCGACTGCTGCCGTGCTGATCAGGATCATCTGCTGGTAGCTGCCGTAATCGCCCTTGCTGAGGAGGCGCACCAGGACCATAGGCATGATGAAGCCCACCGCATATTTGACGAGATTGGCAACGATAAGGAAGCCGGCGCGGTCGGAAAGTGATGTCACTGGCGTGAGGAGAAGGCGAATTGAAGTCAGCGATGGATATTAGCCTAAGTGGGGGGCTTTTATTAAAACCGTTGGAATGGGTTTTCCAGCGTTTCTACCGGATTTCATTTAGCCTTGGAAAGGCATTGCCATCGATTCATTTTCCCCACAAAAAACACGGAGTTATCACCGTTTCTTTTCATCAAATTTCAATTTTCCTATGGTAGCATCATGCGTGAAAATACTCGGCAGAAGCACCCCCGGAAAGGGAATGGGCTGGCATACATGAATGAAAAGCCGGTCCACACTTACATCACGCCGAATCTCCGCCATAACTACGTGAAAATTGGACTATCAAGGGAAAAGCCATGAACGTATCCAACCCCGCACTCAAATGCGTCCGCCCCCAGAAAGACAGGCGGTATCCAGTTGCCGTTGCGATGCTTAGCATTTCTTTGATAGTCGCTGCTTGTGGTGGGGGGGGCGGCGGTGGCGGCGGAGGGGGCAGCAGTAGTGGCGGAAGTGGCAGCCCGGGCGGAAGCTCCCTGTCCCTATCCGGTACCGCCGCCGGGGGTTTGGCAATCCCCAATGCAACGGTAACCATCAAGTGCGCCACCGGAGGCACTCAGACGGGTACGACCAATGCGGCCGGGGTGTTCAGCATTTCAATAGCCTCGGGCGCCGGACCATGCGTTGCGGCGGTAGATACTGGCGCTGCGGCAATCGTTTCACCCAACGGCAACATTCCCGCCCATACGATCTATCATGGCTATATTGCCGCCAGTGAAATTGTCAGTAACGCAGGGACAATCAATATCACGCCGCTGACGGAAGAAATCCTGCGCATCGCACTCAATCCCACCACAACCGCAGCCTTCTTCGGGCAGGCTAGCGTGGGGACCATCTCCTCGTCCGCCCTGGCAAACGCGGAATCCCAGGTGCTGACTGACCTTTCAGGCCGTGGCGCATCCATCGGGGGCATTACCGCACTTCGGACCCAAAGCTTCACTGCCCTAACGACCAGCAACACAACAACCAACCCGGACGTCATTGATACGGCCCTTGATTTGGTGGTGGCCAGCGGAAGTTACACGGTTACGCCACCGGCGGTGACCTATGTGGTCAGCACCACCGTAACGGATTACCAAAACTCCGGCAGCACCGTCACTGCCGCCGTGGGCGCGGTTTCCTGCTCGGATGCAACCACTACGGGGACCACTTGCGCCAGCGCAGCCATCGGCACAGGCACCCCCATGACGCTCACGGCCACTCCTGCCGGTGGTTATGGCGCGATCTGGGGGGGCGCTTGCGCTTCCGCTGGTACTGGAAACACCTGCAACATCACCGTAGACGCCGCCAAGAGCGTGACTGTACGTTTCGACCCCAAAGGCTCGACCATCTGGTGGGTTGCCACCACGGGCAGCGATAGCAACAATGGGCGCACCCCAGCAACAGCCTATGCCACCTTCCATAAGGCGCTTACCTCGATGTCCGGGGGCGATACGCTTTATATCGACGATGGCACCTATCATGAAAGTATCGGCGGCTTTGGAGGAGCCTATAGCCGCTGGGATACATCCGTTTGCGGCGGGAGCACCACATCGACACCTCCCTGTGTTGTCACAATCAACGGCTCTCGCAATGAGGGTCCTAATGGAATCAGCTCCGGACAACGCACAAAAATCCTGGGGTACCGTACCCATGCGGTCAAGATAGATGCATCGACAGCGCCTAACGGTAGTCGGATCGGCCTGGAGATTTTCAAGGGACAACATATCGAAGTCGCCAATATCGTCTTCATGCATACGCCCGACATGGGACCCGTGCATATCGAACAAGCCAACGATATTTACATTCACCAAGTGGGAGCTGCTTTCCCCGATCCCACCAGTGCAAGCGACAACAACCGTGCCCACTTCTTCGTCGGCGATTCGAATGCTGTAGTGATTGAAGAATCGTGGGGCTGGGGCTATGGTGGCCGCTATGGTGTCGTATTCCATGGCGGTACAAACAACGTGGCACGACGCAACGTATTCCGTTATGACGGTTCTCCCGATGGTCAACCCAAGGCTGGTGTCACCCTTTACTCAGAGGACAATACCATCGCAGAGAACAACATAGTAATTGATTTCAACAACGGGCCAGACAATACTGGAGATGTCCATGCGCCGTTGTTCTCCACTTGTTCAAGCGCTCTGAGCGCACCAAGCCTAGTGACCGGACTCGGCTCTATCGGTTGGTATGGCAATATGGCAATCAATACCACCGGGCAGACCAATGCGAACTTCTTTTTTGACAGTCTGTGCTCCATCGGCGGAACCGTCACTGTCAAAGACAACATCGTCCAAGGTATTGGTGCAAGCGGCGGAACGACCGTGGCAGGTCTATGGGTGAGTAACGACACCGGCACCCACCTTGATATCGTCTTGCAAAACAACACGATCTACAACATGAATGGTCGAGGTGTCCGAGTAGATGCACCTCCCCGTTGGAATTCCGTCACATTCAATAGCAACATCGTGGATTTGGCGACGGGGCAGTGCTTCCAGGATGTTTCCGCTGGTGCAAGAACCTTCACTTCTGCTGGCAATCAGGTATTCGGGTGCTCCACCACATCCGTTCCCAATGACGCAACCACCGTGACTACCGATCCCAGCCTTACCTTCTTGCTTCGCGGCACCGGCGGGCGGGGGGCGACGGTGGACAACCGTTACAACAACGGTACATTGACGGGTACGGTACTGTGGCCCTTCCCCAATGAAACCAACATCAAAACCGACATGTGCCAGGCAGACACGGGCGGATCCAACGAGACTTCAGCGGCGGGATGGACAGGGAAATATTACACACGAGGACACGGTGCCAGCGGATGGTGTGCTTCAGGAAAAACCCTGACCAAGTACATCTGGGAACAATTACCGGGCAGCACTAGCCCTTATTGAGGATCAATGACCGGGACACGAATCAATGGGCAGGGGTGAACCTGCCCATTTTTTTCTGCAATACCTATCCGCTTAGCTCATCGTCCCTCACATACTGACGATCCATTGGACGCATCACTTGCAACCCACTCCTCTCTCAACTCTTTCCACCGGACGCGATAACAACTTCAACCTGATCCGCTTCCTTGCGGCGTCGCTGGTGATCTTTACCCATGCGTTCGGATTGATGGGGGAAACCACGGAGCCTTTGCAGCATGTTGTCGGGCTGTCCTTCGGATCCTTGGCAGTAGACGTATTTTTTGTCACCAGCGGTTTTTTAATCGCAAAGAGCTGGCTGAACCGTGGAGACCCCACAGCATTTTTTTTCGCCCGGTTCATGAGGATTTATCCAGCCCTGTGGGTATCGGTCGCCATCTGCGGCTTGGTGCTGGGGCCGGCATTTACAAACTTGCCCTTGGCCGATTACTTGCGGCACAAGGACACCCTGAAGTTCCTCTTCGAGAACAGTACCCTGCTTGTCTCGGGCACGTTCAAAACACTTCCTGGTGTGTTTGCCAACCAGCCTTCGTCAGATATCAATGCCCCGCTGTGGACGCTGCCCTATGAATTAAAGATGTATATCGGGCTGGGTGTTGCAGGTGGTCTTGGCTTGTTGGCACGCCGGGGCTGGGTGTTGGGCTTGGTCGTCGGCAGCTTTCTCGCATTCGCGATGGCCTGGATAAAGGTGTTCGACGCATCCGAACGTTTGGTGGACACCCTTCGTTTTATCTACCTGTTCTCTTCGGGAACTGCTTTTTACCTGTATCGAGACAGGGTTTCGATTTCCTGGGGGCGCTGCCTTGGCCTGATTGTGGGGCTTTTTGTCGCCTTGATCTTGACCACACAACCCCATGAACGTCGTTTGTTGCTGGCGTTGATATGTCCTCCACTGGTTGTCTCTCTGGCTTTCCTCCCCAGCGGATTACTCAAAACTTTCAATCGCGTCGGCGACTATTCCTATGGCCTCTATATCTTCGGTATGCCGGTGCAACAGACCATCATCGCAATTTATGGAAAGTCTTCAATCGCCACCCATTTCTGGTTCGCTTACGGAGCCGCCCTCCTCTTGGCCATAATCTCCTGGCACCTGGTCGAGCAGCGAATGCTCGCCCTACCACTTCCATCGTGGCTTATTCACCTTGGTAGCCGTCGAGAAAACCGTCATCAACCCACAGACCCGATTCGGGGCAACCGTGACAGAACGGCAATGGCAAAAGATGAACCTACGGTCTGAAAACGAGTTCAGCGATACCCAACCCATGAACGCTGTCGCCCCGACACCATCGCATTCAAACGTTGAGGCGACCTTGAATGCGCGTGTTCGCCACATTGATCTGTTCCGCTTCATCGCAGCCTTCATGGTCATGCTCTTCCATTACACGTTCCGAGGCTACGCCGCCGACGGATACTCGCCCATGCCTTACCCTTGGTTGGCTCCCGTGACCCAATACGGCTACCTGGGCGTCGAATTCTTTTTTCTGATCAGCGGCTTCGTGATCCTCATGACCGCCTCTTCCGGCTCCCTCAGGCGTTTCATGGTTTCCAGGGTGACCCGGCTGTATCCCGCTTTCTGGTTCTGCTGCACCCTCACCTTTATCGCCATCCTGGTCTTCGGCACCCATCGATTCGTCGTCACACCGGTCCAATATTTGGTTAACCTGACCATGCTCAACGAATTTGTCGGTGTGGAACCCATTGACGGGGTGTACTGGTCCCTCGCGGTGGAAATCCGCTTTTATCTGCTGATCGGCGTGCTGTTGCTCATCGGCCGAATCCACCGGGCCGACATTTTCCTTACCGCCTGGCTGATCCTGACCGTGGCCCTAGACCTTTTCCCCGTGGAAAAATTGAAAACGCTGTTCATCACCTTTTACGCCCCGTATTTCATTGCGGGTGCGGCAAGCTATTTGATCTATGCGAAAGGAAAGTCGCCGAAAAGGCTGGCGCTTTTCGCGGCCTGCTGGGTGCTGGCCCTCGCGCACTCCACCCAATCCACGGCGGACTTGATCAGGCACTACCATGCGAACTACAACGTGTACGTGCCCTTCGCAATTATCAGTGTTTTTTTTGTTGCCTTCCTCGTCGTGGCCATCGTAAAGCCCGAAGGGAAAATGAATTGGGTGACCGTTGGCAACCTGACCTATCCGCTCTACCTCATTCACCAGGTGATCGGTTATCTGGTCTTCAGCCATGGTTACCCCGGCCTCAATCCTCATTTGTTGCTTTGGGGCACCGTCTTCGCCATGCTGCTGATCGCCTACTTCATCAATCAGCAAGTGGAAAAACCCTTGGCTAGACGCCTCAGGCGGCTACTCGCTGGATCCGGGCCGGAACTGGCTTGATCCCCACGGGTTATTCAAGAAAGTCCGAGCCACCATGCACACCGCAGGAATCCCGATGAATCTCACCCGTCTGCTCTACTCGGCCTGGTTGCTGCTGGCCCTCACCATGGCAGCACTCAATGGCTACGGTGAGCCGATGCCCGTCAGGCCGGTATTGGTCTACACCGACATCCTGTCCGGACCCAATAACGGTGGAGAGAACGACCAAGGTATCTACCTGTCCCTGTTCGGCAAGCATTTCGGCCAAGGAGGCCTAGGGGGGCGCATCAAGGTCGTCATCGGCGGCGCGGAAGTCGCCAGTTATCTCTCCCTTAAACCATCACGCGGCCGCAACGACATTCAACAATTGACCGTGCAGGTCGGTCACCTGGGGAAACCCAAGACCGGGACACCGCTGCCGGTCAAGGTAGTAGTGGACGGCGTCGAATCGATGGAGAGGTCGACGTTCACCGTAAACCCCGGCCGCATCCTGTTCGTAGACAACATCAAGGGCGACGACCGTACAGCGGTGGTCGGCGACATCAATCGGCCATTCCGCCATGTGCAAACCAGCCGCCTGAGCGAAGGTGCTTGGGGGCAGGTCCGCCCGGGAGACTTCATCGTCATGCGGGGGACAGGAACCCCTTGGACGGACAAGGGCTACCAGAATTTTTTTCTCCGAGTCCGCGACAAATCCGGCAGTGCCCCTACCGGCCAAACAGGCAGTGGTCCAATCGGCTTGATGGGATACCCGGGAGAGGACGTCTATATCTACCAGCCCTACGATGCAGAGCTCGAAAAATCAGGCACCTCAGGAGCCATCTCGGCCGTCAATGGCCTTGCCTTCCCGGGCCTCGGGCAATGGGTCACAGTGTCCAATCTGAGGATAGAGGGTGGTGGTCACGATGGCGCCATCAACCTCGAGATCCGCGGCAACCATTGGCGGATCGTCAACAATGAATTGACAGCGGCAACCGCAGTGAAGAACATCGATGCAAAAGCGGGAGGCATCGTAGGCAACGGCTTCGACCAAGTCTGGCTGGGCAATTATATTCACGACATCTTCTGCGGCCCGGCTGGCACTGGTCCTCTGCAAAACCATGGCATCTACATCGATGGCGAAGGCGATTATGAAATCGCCTACAACGTCATCGACAACGTCCCCGGCGGCAGCGGTTTCCAGACCTATGTAAACGGCACCAACGGGTCCGACAACACCGGCAACATCAACCTCCATCACAACCTGATCCGCAATGCCGGCAAACATGGGATCAACCTTGCTGACGGCACCCGGGAAAATGTGCGCATCTTCAACAACCTCATCGTCACGCCCCGCTTCGCCGGCTTGCGCCTCAATACCACGCAACTGAGCAAGGCCCGCATCTACAACAATACGTTCTACGGCACCAATACAGACCGAAAGCCAAAATATGGCGCGTTAATGAATGACTGGAACCTGCCTGCGGACGCCCTGGATCTGCAAAACAATCTGATCGTCGCCACCCCTGGCACCGATTACACCGGGGGCACGGTGGGCTTCGGTGGCAGGGTGGGCATCATTAACCGGAACTTCTGGTCCGGGGGCCGAGGAGAGGTCGCGATGGACCGCTATCCCCAAAGTGGGGATCCCGGCTTTGTTACCGATGGTCGTGACTTCCATCTTCGGCCGCAAAGCTGGGCCATTGATGCGGGCTCGCCCACCGTCGCCCGCATAGTGGAAAACGATTACGACATCGTGACAAAACGCCCGCAAGGCCTGGGGTTCGACATTGGGGCTTATGAATTGCCGCGTTAAACCTGTCAGCCGTTAAAATGGTCGGTTCAAGGATAATTGGACTTTTTGGGACATTCCGGGTCAGTCGTGCGAATTCTCTATCACCATCGAACCCAGGGCGAGGAGCCCGAGTCGATCCATATCGCTGCGATTGTGGATGCCTTGTGCCACCTCGGCCACGAGGTTCTTGTCGTCGGCCCCGCTCCTGTCCAACACCGCGCCACGCAGGTAAGCCGCCCTTCACTGCTGGCGAGGATCAAGAAGGCCGCGCCCCGCCTGCTTTTCGAATTGATGCAATTGGCCTACAACGGCGTCGTACACCGGCGCCTGCGCAAAGCCATTGATGACTTCAAACCCGATCTGATCTATGAACGTTATGCCCTGTTCAACATCGCCGGGGTCCGATTGGCGAAAAAACGGGGCATTCCTCTGATCCTGGAAGTCAATACACCTTACGCGCAAGCCTGGGCGCAGTACTACGGCCTCTATCTGAAACGGCTTGCTCGCTGGATGGAGAAGCGCACCTTGCTTAGCGCCGGACACATCATCACGGTCACCGAAGTACAACGCGGCATGCTGGTGGAGGAAGGCATCCCCTCCGAAAACATCAGCGTCTGCCACAATGCGATTGATCCTGAATGGTTTGATCCCGCCCGACACAACGATCCCAACCTTCGGATCGCCTTGCAACTGCCCCCTGTCGTGGTAGGTTTTGTCGGCACCATGAACCGCTGGCAGGGAATTCCCGAGTTCCCTCAAGTGCTGACCGAAGTGCTGGGCCGATGCCCTGACGTCGGTTTCCTGTTCGTTGGCGATGGTGAGTTCAGGGCACCGCTGGAAGCCTTCTGCACGGCACAGGGATTCGGCAATCGCGTCGTATTCACCGGGCGCAAACCTCATGCAGATATCCCGCCGCTGGTGGCCACGATGGATATCGCGATCCTGCTCAATTCCAACGCCTATGGTTCGCCCATGAAAATTTTTGAATACATGGGCATGGGTAAAGCCGTGATCGCCCCTAGCGTGGGACCGGTAGTCGAGGTTCTCAAGGATGGCGATACCGGTCTGCTCATTGAACCCGGTAACGTAACGCAGATGGCCAGCCAGATCGTACGATTGGCCACTGACCCGGAGCTCCGCAGCCACCTTGGCAAGGCGGGCCGGGCCTATGTATCCGCCAACCATACCTGGCGACAGAATGCGCTAAAAATTCTCGACATCCAGCCGCGATTGGCAATGGCCCGGGCGAGGCTTGCGGAGGGGTCATGCTGAAACGCCGCGTCGACCTTTGGCTCCCCAGTTATGCCATGGAAACCCTGCCCCGGCTGATGCGACGTTTGGGCCGGGCATCCCATCACACCCATATTATTTTCCTCGTGTGCGACCATTTCGAGCCCCGCCACGGCACACGGGACGAAAGCCAGGCCTCAGCGCGCATGGCCACTTGGGCATCCGGCTACCAGGCCTTCCAGCAGCGTTGCCAGGAAGAATTTGGCACGTCGCCCTTGCATACCTGGTTCTATCCTCCCCACCATGGTACGCAACACTTGGCGGACCTATCGGCCATGGCCCACGCCGGCCTCGGCGAAGTGGAACTACATTACCACCACGACGGGGATACCGAGGAAACGCTTGAGCGCGACCTGCGGGCAACGATCGCCGAATACAAGCGCTGGGGTCTGCTGCTGGAATCGGGAGAAAGACCCCGGACCTCCTTCGGCTTCATCCACGGCGATTGGGCGTTGGGCAACTCCTGTGGCGGGAAGTACTGCGGGGTGAATGACGAACTTAGCGTCCTCCAACGGCTCGGTTGTTGGGCTGACCTGACCATGCCGTCGGCGGAACAATGCCAGACTCGGAAAATCAATGCGATCTACTACGCCAAGGGAGATCCCTCCCGGCCAAAATCCCACGATCGGGGCCCTGATGCCCGTGTCGGCAGCACCCGCCAGGAAGGTTTAATGCTGATCCAGGGCCCCCTCGGCATCAACTGGCATGCGCCCTCGTACCCCCGTATAGAGAACGCCAGTCTCACCAGTGCCAACTGGGGACGGCCGGACCGCATCCGGAAGTGGATCGATTGCCACGTTCATGTCCAGGGACGACCCGAGTGGCTGTTTGTCAAGCTGCATACCCATGGCGCCATCGAAAAAGACTTCGATGCACTGTTCGGCGACAAGGCCATGTCCATGCATCGCACCCTCAACCGCGACTACAACGATGGCAAGCGTTACAGCCTGCATTACGTCACGGCACGACAGGCCTACAACATCGCCAAGGCGGCGGAACATGGACATACGGGGAATCCATCGGACTATCTTGATTTCGCCGTCCCACCGCCAGCCACGGCTTTTTATACCGCCAACGCTAGGCATGAATTGCGCTGCTGTACGCCTACGCGGCTCGATATCGCATCTATTGAACACACGGGTGTTGTACGGATTCACAGCAAGATCGGACCGGTCAGCCGGATATCCGGCGCCATCAGCGCCGTCAGCATCGATGCCCGGGAGGGCACCGTGATCCTGGAGACCAGTGGGCCGACGGAAGTGCTGCCCCAAGCCGAAGCGACCCTGTTGGGTATCGAAGGCGTGGAGCCCGCCAGCCTGGGCACCGATACGCTGATCCTTCCGACAGCCGGACGCCATGTTTTGCGTTTCAGCCCCTCCCCTGCCTTGTGAAAGGATGAAATGGACAGCGTCCTTGGGATTTCGATCTTTCTGGTGCTCTACCCTTATCTGATTTATCCGCTGGTCATCGCGCTGGTCGGCAAAATCAGGCCACGACCGGTAAGACACCAGGCTCAGCTGCCGTTCATCACCGTACTCATCCCGGCCTATAACGAAGTGGACTGCATTGGCACAACCGTGCAGAACAAGCTGGATCAAGACTACCCATCCAACAAATTCGAAATAGTTGTCGTGTCCGATGGCTCCAGCGATGGCACCGACGACGTGGTGAAGGGGTTTTCCGAACGGGGCGTGGTACTGATGCGCCGTGAAGGGCGGGAAGGGAAGGCTGCGGCGCTGAATGCCGCCGTTCGCGTCGCCAAGGGGGAGATCATCGTATTCAGCGACGCCAATTCCCTGTTCGGTCCCAATGCCTTGCGCCAGATTGCCGCCACATTCGGCGACCCGGATGTAGGCTACCTGACGGGTAGCTTGGCCTTCACCGATGGCGATCCCACAAACCTTAGCGGTGCCGGGGTCGGCGCATACATGCGTTATGAAAACCTTGTCCGAAGCCTGGAAACCCGTATTGGCTCGGTCATTGGCGTCAATGGCGGCGTCGACGCGATTCGGCGTCATTTGTACGTGGATATTCCACCCCATTTGATCACCGACTTCGTCCTGCCGTTGACGGTACTGGCGAACGGCTATCGGGTGGTTTACGAACCCTCGGTCACCTCAGCGGAAGCTCCCAACACCGAAATCGCTTCGGAATTTCGTATGCGCATGCGCGTAGCGCTCAGGGCGATGCAAGGTCTGGCCTATATGCGGCGTCTTCTCAATCCCTTGCGTTATCCCTTGGCCTCGTTCTGCCTGGTCTCGCACAAACTGCTACGTTACCTGGGCTTCGTTTTCATGACTGGCGCCCTCGTCAGCAACATTGTTCTGGCCCCATCCGGCGGGCTCTATCCCGTGCTGCTCGGCTTGCAATTGGCCGCCTATGGCATGGCCCTGATCGGCATGATCGACGGTCTGCCGGGAGGCTTGAAGAAGCTGACTGTGGTTCCCAGTTATCTGCTGCTCTCAAACGCAGCCTTCGCCCTTGCCGCGTTCCGCTTCCTGCGGGGAGATACGATGGCGGTCTGGCGCCCCCGCGCAGGCTAAGCAGTCATGGGGGCAGCTTGGCCCCATCCCTGCTTCATCCAGGTTTCAGTCGGTTTTATCTCCCGACAACTGCTCGATGCCATCTACCAGGCGTCCAAGCAGGGCCAGAGCGGTGGCGTTATTGCGCAGCAATCCGTCCAGCGCTGCTTCGATGCGGATCATTCGCTCTTCCAACTGCATCATGCGCAAGCCGGCGTCATCGCGGGACAAGGCTTCAAGTAACTGGCGCGGGCTGTCGGCCCTCGTAGGAGAACCCAACGGCGCATGAATACCAAGGGAAGACTGCCCGTGGGGTAGCTTGGAAGCAAAGGTTTCGCTTTCCATTTCCTTCGCCACTTCCTCCACATCCTCGCCGGTAAAGGCCTTGGTGTCGGAAAGGAAGCCAGAAAGCAACAGACGGTCGCATACCGTGTTGATCCGGCGCGGAATACCGCCGGTAGCGTGGAAAATGGCGGGAAAGGCATCCGCTGAAAACTGGGGGGAATCTGTCCACCCGGCATGTTTCAAGCGATGTTCCACATAGGCTTGAACTTCCTTCTCCTCCAATGGCCCGATATGGCAGGCGGCAATGACCCGCTGCCGCAATTGCGTCATCTGGGGGCTTTGCAAAGTATGGCGGAATTCGGGTTGGCCAATCAGGAAACTCTGCAACAGGGAATGGGTATCGAGCTGGAAATTGGACAGCATGCGCAATTCCTCAACGGCCTGCATGCTCAGGTTCTGCGCCTCGTCCACCACCAACAGGCAGCGCTTGCCGGCGCGATAGGCATCCACCAGGAAGGCTTCGAAGGTAACCAACAGATCCGCCTTGTTGGCTTCTCGGGTCGGCACGCCAAAGGCGTTGGCGACCATGCGCAAGGCGTTCTCCGCATCCAGTTGGGTGCTCACCAGATGGGCGGACACGATCAGGGACGGGTCCAGCTTGCTGAAAAGATTGCGCACCAGGGTGGTCTTACCCGCGCCGACCTCGCCGGTAATGACGATGAATCCTTCGTTCCGGTGCAAGCCATAATCCAGATAGGCCATCGCCCGCCGATGCTGGCGGCTGGCGAAATAATAGGAAGGGTCGGGCGTGGTCTGGAACGGCTTTTCGGTCAAGCCGTAATAGGCTTCATACATAGCTCGGGCAATCGCGTGATGGAGGTGGTCAGAAGCGTTGGCTGAAAGACCCGACCACCGCATTTTCGTGGAAGGCGCCGTTAGTCGTACTGTCGAAGCGCATGCCCCGCACACCGATCGACACGGTGGCCTGCTGACTCGCTTTGAAGGACAGTGAGGCAGTTTGCGTAATCTGGTCCGCCTGAAGGTTGGCGCTTACTCCTTCCCTCCGCAGGCGTGCGGATGCGACGGTCAGCGTTGTGAGCGGCGTCAGACGGTGAACCCAGGAGACATTGGCGCCCTGCTCGCGAATGTCGCCACTCTGGGAGAAGCCGTCGGTCACTCCGGGCACGAAATTGAGGGATTGCTGGTCTCGCTGTGTCAGGCTCAAGGTCACGGTGTTGCGGGCGCCGATCAAGGCGCCGGACGCCTCCCGTACCCTGTTGACGAAAAGACGCGCGGTCTGCACCCCACCGCCTGCGGCGTTGCCCACGCCGCTTTGATCCATCCGCGCCCGGACCGCCGCTGCACGGGCCACCGGGTCGGGAATGCTGGCAGCCAGCAAATCCGACATCAGTGCGGCGACCGTCCCTTGATTGGGGACGGACAGCAACACGGGAAGCACGGCGACATCTCGGGTATCGGTGTAACGCCAGTCCGTCAAGGCCGTCTGATGGCTCAAGAGAATGCTACGGCCATTGCCAAAAAATCGTCGCTCGCCCAAAGCGGCCATCCGGGTTTTGGGACTTGGGGCCCATTCGATTCCGGCGCCGGGGGTTGCCCGAGTTTCCAGGTCGGTCGAGGCATAATTTGTCCGTTCCCGCCCGTTGGACAAGGACAGCGTCAATTGGGGCAGAACCTCGTAGGTCAGGCCACCGCGCCACCGCGTGTCTTCGCGGCTGTCGATCACCGCGTTGCTGACGCGGGTCGCATTCCCGTCAAAGAACCATCCGATCTTGGCCCCGGCCGATGCGTTCTTCACGGTCCACAGCCATTGGTGGACACGGGAATCCGCAAGGGAATTGTCGTCGGATTGGGAGCGTATCGTGTCAAACCTGAGCTGATAGGCGGCAAGGTCGGACCATTGTCCGCGCACGTAGGGCGCAATCTGCACCGTCCGTGTTTCCGCCTGGTTGGCGGCAACGTTACCCTGCGACGTTGCCACTGGAGTGAAGGAGGAAGTACTGCGTTGGGCCACATTGGCACTGGCATCGATGAACAGCCATTTGTCCACCGCCTCGTAGGTTGCGGACGACGCCAACGAATTCAGATTGCGTTTCAACTCCGGATGGCCGGCATAGTGCACGCTGTCCAACCGATAGTCCAGATTGGCTTTCAGCTTGGGGCTCGCGCCATTGAGATGAAGCGCCGGGGCTAGGTCGGAAATCCAGCCCCGCAGTTCGTCCGAGCGCAGGGCCATGTTTGAACTGTAGGTTTCCGTCAGCGACACTTCAGGCGTTACGGTCCAGGCCTCGCCATGGGACACTCCCCATCCGCTCCCTAGCACAAAGACAGCGATCAGGTGACGTAGTACGAGTTTAGTTGCCATAGCCATAGCCATAGCCGTAACCGTAAGCCACCTTGTCCACATGCCGGGTCTGGTTGAGCACCATCATCTTGACCGGACAGGATTCAATGGTGGCCAAAGCTGCCTGCACAGCACTGCGCAAGGTTTGCTCCGCTTGAACGACGAACACGATCTGTCCCATATTGGTGGCCAGCACCCGGGATTCCGTCGTCACCAGCAGGGGAGGCGAATCGAAAATAATGATGCGATCGGAATAGCGGCTAGCCATCTCCGCCAACAGCCTTGCCATGGCGCCGCTTGCCAATAATTCCGTGGCGTGAGGACTTGGCGACCCCGCCGGCAAGAGGGTCAGTTTGCCCACATTGGTCTTAAGCAGTACGTCCCCCAAATTCATCGACTTGTCTTTCAACAGGTCGAGCAAACCGGGCAACTGCGGAAGTTTAAACAGTCTGGGCAGGGAAGGCCGGGCGACGTCCGCATCGACCAGAAGCACCGTCTTGTCCAATTCCGTGGCAATGCTCATGGCCAGATTGACCGCCGTGAAACTCTTGCCTTCACCGGGCTGCGTACTGGTCACCATAATGAGATTGGCGTTACGCACCGGCGCGGCGGATTTTCCCGCTGCGTTGGCAAGGAGCGGACGCTTGAGCACACGGAACTCTTCCGCCGTCAAAGACCGAGGGTTATCCGGGGTCACGAACCCCGCCTCGGCCAACGCAGCAAGGTCAAGTTCGACCGATTTGGAGGACGAAGTGGAGACAGGAACGGCGCCAACCTTCGCGGGCTCGTCCAACCTGGGCTGCGATGCAGGCCGCGACGGCTGAGGTACCTGCCCCGCCCCCTGGCGTAACCCTTCGAGACGCTGAGCAGCCTTTTCAATCAAACTCATGCAAGAGCTCCTCAGGACACAGGCTTCGTCAAAACGAAGCAGACGATCACCACCACCACGTACGCACCGCCCAACATGCCTGTGACGCGGAGGAAACGCTGTAGGCGCATCCGGCTGTCCTGAACACGCTGGTCGCTTGCCACCATGGATACCACACCCAGGATGGGCAGGCCAAATTCCCTGAGTTGCGAGCGGTCATAGACCCGCCCACGAATTTCCTTCGCGAGAAACATCAGCCCTGCTCCAAGCCCTGCCGCCACGAACAGCGATGCGATCAACATCAGCGCACGGGATGGGGATACGGGATTGGGGGCAACGCGGGGGGGATCAATCAGGCGGAAATCAGCAACACCCGAAACCGACTGCATGTCTTCAGAGATATTCGCGGATTCGCGCCGAGCGACAAGGTTGTCATAATTTTTCTTGTTGACCTCATAATCCCGGTTCAATTGCGCGAGTTGCGCTTCAAGCTCGGGCATGCGGCGTGCCGTATCCTTCATCTGCGCATACCGAGCGGACAGCTCCGAAACTCGGGCCCGCAGCGAAGCAGCGGAAGCCTCGGCCTGGGCCAAGGAAACCTTGAGCTGCTCGGACGCCCTCTGCCCACCAACTGCCACCTGGGTCAAGGGAATGCCGGCCTTGCGATACTCGGCCACCAGACGACGACGCTGCTCCTCCAGCTCCTTGATAACCCGCCGTGCGCCGACCACATCGGGATGGCTGTCGGTATAGCGTTGCAACAGGCTATCCAAGTTGCGCTTCATCGAATCCATCCGTGCATCGATATCAGACAGCGTATCCCCCCCTGCCGTCGTGATCGCCGCCGGCGTCGAGGCAACATCTTCACCTGCCAATCCGCGCCGATAGGCATCGCGTGAATTCTCTGCCTCCCGTAACTGCATCTGGGCAAGATTCAGTTGTTCGCCGATCGTCGCCATCTGTGCGAAAGAGTCCTTTCCTTCCGTCGGAGAGATACCGACCATGTTTTGCAACTTGAAGTCCTTCAGCCGACTTTCCGCCTCTTGCAACTTTTTCTCGTAGCTTGCCACTTGGTCGTCGAGGAATTCCTTGGCAGCCTCGTTATCCGTCGCTCGCCCGCCTTTGCTGCTGTTGATGAATTTCTCAACCATCAGCTCAACCACGCGTTTCGCACGTTCGGGTTTGGTATCACGGAATTTGATGACAAAGATATTGTCCTTTTCGCTGCCCGAGGTCTGGATATCGAGCACCTTGATCACGTTGTCGATCAGACGTTCCCGTTGCTCCGTGGTAGTCACCTTCTCGTCCAGGCCGGTTTCCTTTATAAGCTGCTCCACATTGGGCCGACTGATCACCAGCCGGCTCAACAGCGACACGCGCTGCCCATTGTCGGGTTGCACGGTAACGCCTTGCATCAATGGCTTGAGAATGGAATCGGTATTGACGAATATCCGCGCCGACGCCTCGTATTTTTTTGGCATCAGCAACACAACCACAGCGAAGAGGACAGCAACCCCCCAAGCGGTGAGCAAGCCCCACCAGCGATACCGCCACATGGCCCGTAAATGCAGCAGCACTTCCAGAATTACTTTATCCATCAGTCAGCATTCCGCTTGAGTGGAGTCCGTGAAGCCTTTCCTGATCACAAACTCAGAACCAGCTCTGGGGAATAATCAATACGTCGCCAGGACGCATTTCCACATTGGCGGAATAATCGCCCCGCTTGATTAGGTCGTTGATACGCACGCCGTACTGTTTGTTACCTTCACTGGCACGCAGAATTGATGCCCCGTTGCCATTGGCGAAATCAGTCACCCCCCCGACGGCAATCATCACGTCAAGCAGCGTCATTTTCTGCTTGTAGGGCAGGACTTGGGGCTTGGCGGCCTCTCCCACCACGCGGATCTGTTCGCTGTAGGGGCCGACGAAGTTGGTCACCACCACCGTCACAACGGGATCGCGGATGTATTGGGTCAGCGCCTTTTCGATGTCTCGCGCCAAGGTGGTCGCGGTCTTACCCATGGCGGACAAGTCTTCCACCAGCGGTGCGGTGATCTTGCCGTCAGGGCGGACAGGCACCGTCATGGAAAGCTCAGGGCTGCGCCAAACAACGATATTCAATGTATCGCCGGGGCCGATCAGGTAGTTGTAATCGCTGGACGCCGCCGCAGCCGGCGCGGGTGGATAGGTGGCGCAACCACTGAGCAGCAACACTACCGCGAACAGCATGCCGAGCATGCGCACGAACATGGACTTGGACATTCTTTCACTCCCTTGAAGTAGACCTCCGAACCCGGCGGCATTACACCCCACCACCAAGCATTCCCGACCAGTGCGGAACCGCGGCGACGGCCAAGATTAACAGTCGCATGATACCGTGTCTCGCGCAATGGGCATATGTCAGAGGTCAGAATGAAACAGCCCAGTGATCCGCTACAAACCTGATGCTATTCCCTGCCACGGCGGGCAAACGCTGCAAAAGTGCAGGATCGCCATCGACAACGCCGGTGAAATGGACTTGCCCCCCCGGCACCCACAGCCCTTTTCCCTCTATCCGTACGTTTCCGCGCAGGGTATGCCAGGAAATGGCCAGCCCGCCGCCGTCCCCCAGGACAGTAGCCTCATAATCCCCGAACGTCGCTCCTGGCAGCACGTCGCATCCTGCCCCCGTCCAGCGTACCGTCAGATTGCCACCACACGCGCGCTGCCAGTCACAGGCGAAGTCGACGCCGTTCACCGAAAAATCTCCCTGCCAGCCTAACTTGGCGAGATCCGAGGAGATCACCAATGCCATCTCCCTCACCGAACCGCCGATGTTCAGGGGAGCCCCGCGCCAGCCGGCCAGGCCAACTTCCAGTCGCGACGCCT
Source organism: Rhodocyclaceae bacterium (assembly GCA_003963315.1). Classification (GTDB taxonomy): domain Bacteria; phylum Pseudomonadota; class Gammaproteobacteria; order Burkholderiales; family Rhodocyclaceae; genus AWTP1-18. The sequence goes on from RXJP01000009.1 coordinate 57,467, forward strand.
CCGCGACCCCCAAGTGGGCCTGCCAGGTCAAACGGGCGCGAAGCAGCCCCTCTGGCCAAAAGGACCAATCGATGTCCCGCCAGAGGCGCCACGTCTGTGCGACGGGATCCAGGACGTCCAGTCGTCCGCGGCCGCTCCAGACCGTGCCTTCTGCGGCACCCAGACGTACCTGTCCCACGCTCAGTCGTTGTAGTCCCGCACCGACCAGGTCGGCCGGCAGGCGCCAGAGGATCCCTATCGCCAGGAGAACAAGGAATACGGCCCGTTTCATTCCGGGACTGCTGACAACACCAACTCCAGGTTGGTGGTCCCTGCGCCCCGCGTCGCCGTCATGGCTGCCACCGTCAGCCGCTGGGCTTGTTGTAGCTGCCCCAACCACGCCATGGCACGGTCAAAGTCGACGTCGCCCTGCAGTCGTATCCGAGTGTCATCCAAAGGCGTAACAACCATTGTCAGACCGTTCTTCTGCAGCGACGCAGATACCGCCTCCCTCATTGTGCCAGCCGAGATCAACGGTAGCGGTTTGCGTGCCTGCAAGGCCCGCCACTGGGCCAGGGTTTCCTGCAAGGCTAGTCCGTCCGCGACAGCTTGCCGTTCTTTTTGCGCCAGCCGATGGTGCGCCGACTGCAAGGCAACGGATACCTTGAACACAAGTAACACAGCAACCAAGGCAACGACCACCCCCAGCATCCGGCGTGCGGTAAGCGGCATGGCCGACCAGGCGAGGGCGACGTTGCGACCGAAGACCGATCTCATGGTGTTACCTCCCGCAGAACCGTCAACAGCGTATCCCCCGCCTCGGCGGGGGCCACCATCACCCTGAGGCCTTTTGCCTCTAGCCGCGAACGCAGGTCGTCAAGACCCTGGGGGGGCAAGGGGGCAAAGCGGAAGGACAATCGGCGGTCGGTGTACACCACCGCCTTCAATCCCTTGCCCACGGCGTCTCCTATCAGGGATGAAGTCTCCGCCAGCAGCGCGAGGGCGTCATCGCTGCGCAACAGGCCTCGGGCGCCGTACAACCCGTCCAACTGCTGACGAGCCTGGGCACGGGGATCCATCACCGGTACCCCGGGAAAGGTTGCCTGAAACTGCGCCACATCGCTTTGCTCCGCCTGTGCCAGGTGATGGTGCTGCAAGCCCAACTGCACCGCCAGCACGCCCCAATGGGCCAGGATCACCACCACCGCCAGCATCAAGGCCGGCCTCAACGGCCGCCAGCCCAAGCCCGTCGGGCGGGCGGGCGCGAAACCGCCATGAAGCAGATTGGCCTTATCCGCGCCCAATCGATACCACTGGTAATCCATTGGCACCTGCGCCACCGGAATTTCCAGCGTTCCTTGCCAGTCGGCCACGTTTGCGGGGGCGTCCGACGAGCGCAACACATCCAGGGTCGGGGTTTCCGCCTCGGTGACTCCCCTCGTCGCCAGAATGGCCTTGAGCAAGGCGGGTGGCCCACCGCCCTCGGCATCCAGGGCCAGGCGCGGTTGTCCTGGCCGGTGCAGCAGTGCCGTCCCATCGGACAGCGCAAGACGCCATCCCCGCCCTGCCCCCAGATCGCTTTGCAGCTCGCTGTACAGGGCCGCCAGGGGAAGGCCCAGTGCTTCGAATTGGGCGACGACATTGCCGATACGGCGGCGATCCACCACCAGCACGTCCATTCGGCCACCTTGTCGGCTGCAGGGCGTGAGGTGGCACTGGGCAACATCGCCCAGCAGCACATCCTCCATCGCCCCGGCCAACAATCCAGGCAGGTCGCGGCGGGAGAATTTCTCCGGCATGGCAACGCGCACGCAGTTGGCTTGGGGTGCCGACAACACAGCCTCATGGACATCGGCCTGGGGCCAACGCAAGGCATCGGATTCTCCATCAGCCTTCCGGCGTCCCTCCTCGTCGAGCAGGACCCACCGTGTCCGTGGTTGCAGGGGCCAGGATTCCCCCACGAATACTCTCAGCGTCGTCGTCACAATAATTTCTGCCAGATAATGGATGGCCACACCGTTTTCCTGTCGAGCAGGACTTCCATGCGGGTCAGGGCCTGACCGTATTTTGCACTGCCTACCGCCAGAAAGTAGCGGCTGGTTACCGCCAGGTTCGCCCCCCTAACCTCCCTAGCCGACTTCGGCAGGCGACTGGTGAAGTCGGCTAG
>RXJP01000113.1 GCA_003963315.1 Rhodocyclaceae bacterium
CTTGAATCCGGCTGCCGCTTGGCCCTTTCCCACTGGCTCCCGTCCTTCCTGAGCCAATGAGTTAGGAGGGCCAGCCGTCAGGTTGGCCGCTTTTTAAAACGCACGGAGGTTTTTTACTCCGTGCGTTTTTCATTTCTTGTTCGGGTGTTGTGTGTTCCCGAGTTTCAATCCGGAGCCAAATAGCGTTTGATTCGCTCGACGCCTTCGGCCAGTTTTTCCGGCCCCACGGTATAGGCGAAGCGGATATATCGTTCCGGCTGGTGTTGTCCGAAATCCAAGCCAGGCGTTGCTGCAACCCCAGCTTTCTGCAGCAGTTCCATGGCGAAGTCGAAGCTGTTGGTCGTGAGGGATGAGACGTCGCCGTAGAGATAAAACGCGCCTTCGGGTTTTACCGGGACGGCGATACCCGCTTGGATCAGACCTTCGAGCAGCAAGTCCCGCCTTGCCTTGAAGGCGAGTCTGCGGGTTTCGAGTTCCGCCAAGGTGTCCGGGTGGAAAGCTGCCAGGGCCGCATGTTGAGCCGGTGCCGGAGGCGAGATGTAGAGGTTCTGGGCCAGCTTTTCCACTTCCCGCACGCATTCCTTGGGAACCACCATCCATCCCAGCCGCCATCCCGTCATGCCGAAATATTTGGAAAAGCTGTTGATGACGATGACGTCGTCACCCAAGGCCAGGGCGGTGCTCGGCGCAACGCCATAGGTGAGACCCTGGTAAATCTCATCCACGATCAATGTCCCTTGCCGCCGTTGAACCAGCCCATGGATGGCGCGTAGTTCGTCTGGAGGGACAAGGGTACCGGTGGGGTTGGCGGGACTGGCCAGCATGACGCCCCGCGTCCTGTCGCGCCAATGGTCGGCAACGAGCTGCGCAGTCGGCTGGAAATTTGTGGCAGCGCTTACTGGAATGGCGCCGGCCGTTCCTTCGAACAAACGGGTGAAGTGGCGATTGCAGGGATAGCCGGGATCGGCCATGAGGATTTCATCGCCGGGGTTGACGGTGGCGGCCAGGGCCATGATCAGGGCGGCCGAGGCGCCGCTGGTGACAATGATTCTTTCCGCAGCAACCTCCACGCCGAATCGATGCAGATAGTCCTGGGCGATGGCCTCCCTTAAAGCGGGCAGGCCCAAGGCGCTGGTGTAGAACACGCGGCCGTCGGCAATGAAACGCTGGGCCGCTTCGACGATCAAAGGCGGTGTCGGAAAATCCGGTTCACCCACTTCCATGCGAATGATGGAACGCCCTTGGGCTTCCAGCATCTGGGCACGTTGCATCAGTTCCATGACGTGGAAGGGGGCGATGTCCTTCATGCGCTCGGCAATCTGCATGACTTGTTGTGCTCCGACTTGAAATGAAAATGGCCACCCGTGGGTGGCCATGGTTGGGTGTGGCGGGGGATTAATCCACCATGCCCAGTTCGAACAGTTCCAGCTTCAGGGTCAGCTCGCGGGGGAGCCGGCTCTTCAGCTTATCGAACCACTCGGCGTGGAGTTTGAGCTCTTCGCGCCAGGCATCGGTATCTACCGAGGTGAGGGATTCGAACTCCTCCTTGCTCAAGGCATCCAGGCCAGTCCAGTCAATGTCCTCGTAAGCCGGCATCCAGCCCAAGGCGGTCTGGCGGGCATCGGCTTGGCCGCTGCAACGGCCCACGATCCATTTCAGGACACGCATGTTGTCGCCGAACCCGGGCCAGACGAACTTGCCCTCGGCATCCTGGCGGAACCAGTTCACGGTGAAGATGCGGGGCGCGTGTTCGATCTGATGGCCGATCTTCAACCAATGGTTGAAGTAGTCGCCCATGTGATAGCCGCAGAAGGGCAGCATGGCCATGGGGTCGCGGCGTACCACGCCCTGGGCGCCAGTGGCGGCGGCAGTGGTTTCGGAGCCGAGGGTGGCGGCCATGTAGACGCCGAAGTTCCAATTGAACGCCTCGTAAACCAAGGGCACGGTGGTGGAACGGCGGCCGCCGAAGATGAAGGCGGAGATGGGCACGCCAGCGGGGTCTTCCCAGGCTTTATCGATGGAGGGGCACTGGTTGGCGGGTGCGGTGAAGCGGGCGTTGGGGTGGGCTGCCTTGCGTCCGGCTTTGCCGTCCTCGGGCGTCCAATCCTTGCCTTGCCAATCGATCAGGTGGGCGGGGATTTCTTTGCTCATGCCTTCCCACCACACGTCGCCGTCATCGGTGAGGGCCACATTGGTGAAGATGATGTTTTCCTTCAGCGTCGCCATGGCGTTGAAGTTGGTTTTCTCGGAGGTGCCGGGGGCCACGCCGAAATAGCCGGATTCGGGGTTGATGGCGTAGAGGCGGCCATCCTTGCCTGGCTTGATCCAGGCGATGTCGTCGCCCACGGTGGTGACCTTCCAGCCGTCCATGGCCTTGGGCGGAATCATCATGGCGAAATTGGTCTTGCCGCAGGCGGAGGGGAAAGCTGCCGCCACGTAGGATTTCTTGCCCTCGGGGGATTCCACGCCGAGGATCAGCATGTGCTCGGCCAGCCAGCCTTCGTCGCGGGCCATGGTGGAGGCGATGCGCAGGGCGAAGCACTTCTTGCCCAGCAGGGCGTTGCCGCCGTAGCCGGAACCGAAGGACCAGATTTCCCGGGTCTCGGGGAAATGGCAGATGTACTTGGTGGGATTGCAGGGCCACTTCACGTCCTTCTGGCCGGCTTCCAGCGGATGGCCGACGGAGTGCAGGCAGGGTACGAACTCGCCGTCGCTACCCAGTTGGTCGAGTACGGCACGACCCATACGGGTCATGATGCGCATGTTGACCACCACATAGGCGGAGTCGGAAAGCTCGACGCCGATGTGGGCGATGGGGCTGCCAATGGGGCCCATGCTGAAGGGAATCACATAAAGGGTGCGGCCGCGCATGCAACCGGCGAACAGGCCGCGCAGCTTTTCCTTCATCTTCGCCGGGTCTTCCCAATTGTTATTGGGGCCGGCGTCTTCCTTGTTGGCGGGACAGACGAAGGTGCGGTCTTCCACCCGGGCCACGTCGGAAGGATCGGACAGGGCCAGATAGGAATTGGGCCGTTTGGCCGGATTGAGCTTGATCAAGCTACCCGTTTCCACCATTTGGGCGAACAGGCGGTCAGCCTCTTCCTGGGATCCGTCGCACCAGACAATATTGTCCGGCTGGGTCAGGGCGGCGACTTCTGCCACCCAGGCCTTCAGTTTTTCGTGCTTGACGTATTCGGGGGCAAGGGATGTAGCGGTGACGCGGGACTGAGGCTGATTCATCAATTTCTCCACACAGATGACCTGGGCGGGTTCATCACGTCGATCAAGCAGGCGGGTAGCCGACGGGGTCTTGGCGCAGCGGCGCGGATAGGGCAGCGCATGCGGGACAAACCTGTTATTGCTTTTTGATCGCCCAAAAGCCGTAATTATCGCACACAGACGATAGGGGCGTCGGCGGGCTACGCCTTTCGGCCTATTGCCGGCTTTTCTTTACAAAAAGATTACCTTTTTGTTATTTGTCGTCGGCATATTCTCAAGCTTCGCATGAGAAAGGGCTTCTATCCCCCTAATTTTCCGGTATAAAATGCCGTAATCAAATTTGTCGGGCCTCCCTGTTGCGGCTCATGTGCGGAAGGATGCTTATGAAACAAACCCTTATCACCGTGGTGATGGCACTGAGCGTGGCCCTGCTGCCCCCGATGGCGGAAGCGGCCCATGGCAAGAAAAAGACGGTGGGAGAGGTCAAGAAAGTCCATGCCCACGGCAAAAAGAAATCCGCCAAGGTTGCCGCCGCGCCCGCTGCCAACAAGAACATCAAGCGCGTAACCGCCACCTTGCCGGTGGATGAGGGACGTCCTCCCGTCCTGCAATCCTCGTCGGTCCTCGTCCAGGACCAAACCACCGGCTCGGTGCTGTTTGAAAAGAATGCCGACGCGGTGCTGCCCATTGCCTCGATCACCAAGCTCATGACGGCCATGGTGTCCTTGGACGCCAAGCCCAATCTTAAGGAGACCATGGTCATCGGCGAAGAGGATGTGGATGTTCTCAAGGGCACCCATTCCCGCCTCAAAGTGGGGACTCAGCTCACCAAGGAGGAGATGCTGCGCCTGGCGCTGATGTCCTCGGAAAACCGTGCCGCCGCAGCGCTGTCCCGCTATTACCCGGGCGGCCGGCCCGCCTTCGTTGCTGCCATGAATGCCAAGGCCGCGGCCTTGGGGCTGAGTGACACCCACTTCCAGGATTCCACCGGCCTGACATCGGCTAACGTTTCCAGTGCCAAGGACCTAGTGCGCATGGTGGCGGCCGCCCATCAATATCCCTTGATCCGCGAGTTCACCACCACCGCCGAATACGACGTGACCATCGGCCGCCGTACCGAGACTTTCCGCAACACCAACCCCCTGGTGCGCGCCAGCGACAGCAGTTGGGAGATCGGTCTGTCCAAGACCGGCTACATCAACGAAGCGGGCAAATGCCTGGTGATGCAGGTCTGGTTCAATAACAAGCCGACTATCATCGTGTTGCTGGATTCCTGGGGCAAGCTGACCCGGATCGCCGACGCCAACCGTATCAAGCGTTGGATCGAAAGCGCTTCCCTGACCCATCGCACCCGCTCCAGTTGATAACGGCTGGGCGGTGGTTGACCATAAAAAACGGGAGCCCAGGCTCCCGTTTTTTATGGTGGTCCGGAACGGTCAGTCGGTGGCGCTGACGTAGCCGATGGCGGTGGAAATGGCATCCGCCGTTTCCTTGAGGAGCGAGGACCAATCCGCCTTATGGCGATCCGTGGGCGCAGAAATGGATAGCCCAGCCACCAATTGGCCGGCATCATCCCTCACCGGCGCAGCGATGCAGCGCAGGCCCTGTTCAATTTCCTCCCGATCGAAGGCCACGCCGTGGCGGCGTACCCAGTCCAGTTCCTTCTCCAGCGCCGGCAGGGTGGTGATCGAGGTGGGGGTGTAGCCGGGCAGGCCGGTGCGTCGGGCATATTCCTTCACCGCGTCGGCCGAGTCTTCCGCCAGGTAGAGCTTGCCGGCAGAGGTGACATGGAGCGGCGCCCGGGCGCCTACCAGATGCACCACGCGCACGGAAGATCGGCCGCTGGAGGTGCGCTCCACGTAAACGATTTCGTCGCCCTGGCGCACGCCGAGGTTGACGCTTTCCCCCAGGCGTTGATGCAACTGCTGCATCAGGGGCATGGCGGCTTCGCGGATGTTGATGCGGGATTTGACCAGGTTGCCCAGCTCCAGCAGGCGGATGCCCAGTCGATATGTGCCGCCGTCGCCTTTCTCGGCAAAACCCGAGGCCGCCATGGCGGCCAGGATGCGGTGGGCGGTGGAGGGATGCAGGTCGGTTTCCAGGGCGAGCTGCTTGAGGCTGACGGGATCGTGATAGTAAGACAGCACATCGAGCAGGCGCATCATGCGCTCGATGACTTGGATACCGCCCTTGGCATCCGCAGACTTGGGTTCAGGGGACTTTTCTATGGAAGGCACTGCTTAATCCCGAGAGGTGGAAGGCCGCGAATCTATCACATTGTGAAACGTCAGGCTGTAATCCGGCAGATGGCGACGCGGGCCGCTAGGATCAGCGCGGTCTGATTGCCCGGGCGGTGGTGATGAACACCACGCTGCGGGAGGCGCGGATATCGGCGTGGAGGGCTTCCACCAAGGGAGGATTGATGGCGCTTTCCGCGTTCCAGACGATGATGAAGTTGGCGCCGGAGCCGCCGGATACGTCGGTATGGGGCACGAAGAGTTCCAGGGTGCCCAGAGGCGGGATGGTGCGCGGTGCGGGCAGATAGTCCTTGAGTAGCTTGCCGTCGGTGTCGTAGTAGCGGGCGGCGCTGACCTTGAGGCCGGCCGTGCTGTCGGTATTGCGGATGCTGATGTGGGCCGAGGTCAGGCTCTCGCTGGGTTTGCCGGAACGGTCCGTGTCGCCGTGGTAGAAATGGGAATACACCGGCAGATAGAGCGTCTGCCCGGTGGATAAAGGGGGCGCTTCCTGGGCGCCGGCGGCACCCGCGGCCAGCAGGAGCATGCCCAGGGCGACGATCCTGATCAGGGTCTGGTGCAAAAAAGCGGGGCGGCGGAGCGTCATGGTTGTCCCTTGCGGCGAATCCTGGCGAGGCCTCTTTTTAACATGCCTTCCCGTTCTTCTTTGTAGAAGGCGCGCAGGGAGGCATAACGTTCGGCGCGGATGGCCCGCACCCGCATGATGGCCTGTTCGGTGGGAATGCCCAGTTGCGACAAGGTTTCCGCGGCGATCATCAAGCTGCCTTCCAGCACTTCCGGAATGACTTCTGTGGCGCCGGCAGCTTTCAAACGCGGTACCGCGGCCTCGCTCTGGGTGCGCACGATCACCGGGATATCCGGTCGGCTTTGCCTGACGACACGCAGCACCTGCTCGGCCGAATGTAATTCCGGGTAGGTGACCACCACCGCCCGTGCCCGGGATATTCCCGCGGCAACCAGGATTTCAGCCCGGTCGGCATTGCCGAAAACCACTTTGCGCCCTTGGCTGGCGGCCAGGCGGATGCGCGTCGGGTCCATGTCCAGGGCCAGGAAGGGAATGTCTTCCCCGGCCAGGAATTCAGCGATCTGTTCCCCGGTGCGACCGTAACCGCAGAGGATGACATGGCCATCCATGGTGCTGCCCTGTTCCGCTACCTGTTGAACCACCTTCGCGCCATGTCCGCGTTTGCCCAGGGCGAGGTGCTTGCCCAGTCTGGCAGCCTGCTGGATGAGAAAAGGGGCGATGAACATGGAAACCAGCATGGCCGCCGTCGTCACCTGGAAGGTGTCCCGGTCCACCAGTTTCAGGCTGGCCGCCAGTTCGATCAACACCAGGCCGAATTCCCCCGCCTGGGCCAATTGCGCCGAGGTGCGCAGGGCCACTTCCCGTGGACTGCGCGCCGCCAGGGAAATGAGCAGCGCCACCAAGCCCTTGCCGCCCATCAGCAGCACAACGGCAAACAGCAGAAGATGCAAGTGCTGGATGACGAAGCCCAGGTCCAGCATCATGCCCACGGTGACGAAGAACAGGCCAAGCAGGATGTCGCGGAAGGGGCGGATGTCGGCCTCCACCTGGTGGCGATAGGCGGTCTCCGAGATCAGCATGCCGCCGACGAAGGCCCCCAGGGCCAGGGACAGTCCGGCTTGCTCCGTGGCGTAGGCCAGGCCCACCACGACCCAAAGGGCGGTCAGGACGAACAACTCTTCGGAACGATGGTGGGCCACCGCATCGAAAAGAGGCTGCATCAGACGCTGGCCCAGCCAAATCAACAATACGAGAACTACGGAGGCTTGGAGGAGGGCGCTGCCCAGGGTACGGAACAGGTCGTCAGCGGGATCGGCCAAGGCGGGCAGCAGGATCAGGCAAGGCACCACGGCGATGTCCTGGAATAGCAACACGCCCATGGTCTGGCGGCCCGAGCGCGAGTGAAGCTCGAAGCGTTCCGACAGCATCTTCGCCACGATGGCGGTGGACGACATGGCAATCGCCAGGCCGACGGCCAGCCCGCTACGCCAGGGCTGCCCGTAGATCAGCAAAGTAACGGCCAGGGTACCCAGGGCGGTGAGCACCATCTGTGCCGAACCCAGGCCGAACACCAGGGCGCGCATGGCCTTGAGCCGGGTCAGGCTGAACTCCAGCCCGATGGAAAACATCAGGAAGACCACGCCGAACTCGGCCACGGCATCCACCGATTCGTTCTCCGCCAACAGCCGCAATCCGTGGGGGCCGAAGGCGATGCCCACCGACAGGTAGCCCAGCATGGGCGGCAGGGAGAAACGGCGGGTGACGGAAACGGCGCCGACGGCGGCGGTCAGCAAGAGGAGCAATGCCAGGAGGGTGTCGTGCATGAAGGGGGAGGAATGGGGCTTGCTAGAATCGATGCGATTGCCACCTATTGTAGTGAAAGCGACCCCCATGGAATCTTCTGCCGCCATCGAATTGGCCAAACACGTGTTGTTGACCTTCGGCCTGATCCTGGCCTTCGGCACCGTTTTCGGCCTCTTGGCCCAGCGGCTCAAGGTGCCCGATGTGGCGGTGTTCCTGCTGGTGGGCATGGCCATCGGGCCGGCGGCGATGGGCTTGGTGGACATCAAACCCGGCTCGGCCCTGAACCAGTTGATCCTGATTTTCGGCTCCTGTTACATCCTCTTCGACGGCGGCGCTTCCCTGCGGCTCAAGGTGCTCAAGGAGGTGTGGATTTCCATTGTCATCATGGCGACGGTGGGGGTGCTCATCACCGCCTTTATCACCGCGGCGGCGGCCTGGTATGTGTTCTCCCTGCCCTTCATTGTCGCCCTGTTGCTGGCCTCTACCATCGCTTCCACCGACCCGGCCACCCTGGTGCCGGTGTTCAAACAAGTGAAGATCAAGGACCGGGTGGCGCAGACCGTGATGTCCGAATCCGCCTTCAATGACGCCACCGGGGCCATCATCACCTTCGTCGTGCTGGGGCTGGCCATGGGCCAGGGGGAGTTCTCTTTCGGCACCTCCCTGCTGGACCTGGGCAAGCAGGCGGGCATCGGTCTCGTCGCCGGCGGCGTCCTTGGTTATCTGGCCGCCTTGCTGATCGCCCATGAGAAATACGCCTTCCTCCAGGAGTACGCCCCGGTGGTGACCCTGATGGCGGTGATCGGCGCCTATCTTGGCGCCGATGGCCTGCAGGCCAGCGGCTTCATGGCCGTCTTCGTCTTCGGCATTGTCATCGGCAACAAAGATGTGTTCGGCTTCGAGATGCACGAGGGGGAACAGGAAAAAATGGAGGACTTCGTCGCCACCACCGCCCTGGTGATGCGCATGTTCATCTTCATCCTGCTCGGCACCCAGGTGGACTTCGACCTGATGGCCAAATATTGGCTGGGGGGCGTCGCCGTGGTGCTGGTGTTCATGCTGGTGGCCAGGCCTGCCACGGTTTTCCTTTGCGCCCTGCCGGACCGCCGTGCCCGATGGAGTTTCAAGGAAATGCTGTTCATGTGCTGGACCCGGGAAACCGGCGTCATTCCCGGCGCATTGGCGGGCCTGTTGATGGGCCTGGGGGCGCCGGAGGCCAAGCTGATCGCATCGGTCACCTTCATCGCCATCCTGATGACCATCCTGCTCCAGGCCACCACGACCAAATGGTTGGCGGGAAAACTAGGACTGCTGATGGACCAGTCCTGATTTTGCAAAGCGTTACCCTCTAGGCTCAGGTTTCAGGGGTATAGATCCGGTACTGATTCCGGCCCCCCTGCTTGGCGCGGTACATGGCGATGTCGGCGTGACGCAACAGGGTTTCCGCATTGCCGTAGTCCCGGGGAAACAGCGTTGCCCCCAAGGTTGCCGTTACGATGAAGGGCCCACCGCCGATTTCGTAAGGCTGGGCCATGGTTTCCAGTATCCGGTCGAGGGCGGGCTCCAGTTCATAGCCGTGCTCCAATTCCGTTAGTAGCAGGATGAACTCATCGCCGCCTAGCCGCGCCACCGTGTCGCCGCCCCGTACCGCCGAGGTCAGCCTCCCGGCCACTTCCACCAGCAATGCATCGCCTCGGGCATGGCCGTGCTGGTCGTTGACCGGCTTGAAATTGTCGAGGTCGAGAAAGCAGACTGCCACCAAGCGCTTATAGCGACTTGAGTTGGATAGTGCCTGTTGTAGCCGGTCCATCATCAGCACGCGGTTGGGCAGCCCGGTCAAGGAATCGAAATTCACCAAACGCTCCAAGTTGCGCTGGGTGTTCTTCAACTCGGTGATTTCGGTAAATACGCCCACGTAATGCAGGAGGTTGCCGCGGTCGTCGTGGACGGCATTGATATTGAGAATGCCGGGGCAGACAGAACCGTCCTTGCGCCGGTTCCAGATTTCGTTCCGCCATTGCCCTGTGTATTGCAGGCTGTGCCACATGGACTCATAAAAGGCCGCATCCTGGATGCCGGAATTGAGGAAACGGGGATTCTTCCCGCGCACTTCTTCCAGCACGTAACCCGTAATGCGGGTGAAAGCCTCATTGATGCGGACAATGCATCGGTTGGCATCGGTGATCAGGATGGCCTGCTGGGAATGGTCGAACACGGTGGCGTCGACGGCCAGCATGTCGCGGATCGAAACCTCTTCGGTGACGTCGCGGATGGTGCCCACCATGGACAGAGGGCAACCCCGATCATCGTAGCTGATCAATCCTTTGCCCTGGACGCAACGCATCTCCCCGTCGCTGGGGCGGATGATTCGATATTCCTTGTGGAAATTCTGGCGGCAGGCGACCGTCTCTTCCAAATAACGGGCAAGATGCTCACGGCTGGCGGGCTCCACCAGTTGCAACCAACTCTCCAGATCGCGGGGATAAGCTTTGTCGATGCCGAAGATGCCGTCCAGGATGTCGGAACTCTCCCACCGGTTTTGCACCATGTCGTAGGTGTAATAACCAAGGCGGGCGATCTCCTGGGCCTGCTTCAGAAGGCGTCCTTGCTCCTCCAGCGAGTACTGGATCGTTTTCAGGTCGGTGATGTCGAAACAGTATCCCGTGTAACCATCTCCGTCATCGTCGGGCATCCCCTTGTCGAGTATCCAGCGATACTCACCGCTATGGTGGCGCAGGCGGTATTCCATGGTGAAAACCTGTCTTGCAGCCAGGGCCGAACGGTAAACCGCGATGCATGAGGCCAAATCCTCCCTATGCACGCCTTGCGTCCAGCCGTCTCCCCGCTCCTGTTCCCAGGCCCGCCCGGTGAAGGTGAGCCACAGGTCGTTGAACCAATCGCAACTGCCTGTGGAATCCGCATGCCAGATCAACACCGGAGCCTTCTTGAGCACTTTCCATTTGAGGTTGGCTGTGTCCATGACGCCCCCTCCTGTTTCCTATGGGTTGCGAACATAGCCACTATCAAGCCTTGAAGGAAAATTTCTTTGACATAAGGCAACAAGGCCGTAGAAATTCGAGACGGTAATCCGGGCCGTGCGGATTCGTTACGGCCGGTATCATGGCCCCAGGAGAAGTCATGAACCAAGAAAACAAAACCCTGCGTAACCTCGGTCTTGGGCTTGCCATCGCGGCCTATGTGCTGTCCATCTTCCATCGCGTCGCGCCGGCGGTCATCGCCGCCGACCTGCAACAGGCCTTCCAGGTCGGGGCGGCGCAACTGGGCAACCTGGCCGCCACTTACTTCTACGTTTATACCGTCATGCAGATCCCCATCGGCGTCATGGCGGACACCCTGGGGCCGCGCCGCATCCTATTCTGGGGCGGCATGGTGGCGGGGATGGGGGCCTTCCTCTTCGCCCTGGCGCCCAGTTTTGAGTTGGCCTTTCTGGGCCGCACCCTGACCGGTCTTGGCGTTTCCGTCACCTTCATTGCCGCCCTCAAGCTGATTGCCGTGGGTTTCCCCGAAGGGCGTTTCGCCACCATGGTGGGGGTGTTGATGTTCCTCGGCAACCTGGGGGCGGTGGTGGCCGGCGCGCCCCTCTCCTGGCTGGCCCAGACTGTGGGCTGGCAGGGCGCTTTCTTCCTGGTGGGAACGTTGTCCCTGATCCTCGGGCTGGGCAGCCGCTTCTGGGTGGCGGACATCCGCCGCCCGGCAAGCCAGGCATCCAGCCGTTGGCGGAACGACCTCTGGCAAGTGGTGCGCAATCGCCGCACCTGGCCGGGCTTCTTCCTCAACTTCGGCGTGGCGGGTACCTTGATCGGCTTTGTCGGACTTTGGGCGGTGCCTTATCTGACCCAGGCCCACGGCCTGTCCAAAAGCGAGGCGGCCAACCACGTCAGTATCGCCTTCCTGGGACTGGCCTTGGGTTCCTTCTTCTGGGGCGCCCTGTCCGATGCCCTGCGCAGACGCAAGCCGGTGGCCCTGACCGGTAGCGGTTTGTATTTGGCGGTCTGGCTCAACCTGTTCCTGGTGGAGGCCATGCCCCTGTGGCTCAGCTACGGCCTTTACCTGGCCCTGGGGTTCTGTGCTTCCTGTTTCACCATGTCCTGGTCCTGCGCCAAGGAGGTCAATCCGCCCCTGTTGTCGGGCATGGCCACCAGTGTGGTCAATGTGGGCGTGTTCTTCGGCTCGGCCCTGCTACAGCCCTTGTTCGGCTGGATCATGGAATTGGGCTGGGATGGCCGCATGGAGGCGGGGGTTCGCCTTTACCGGGCTGGGGACTACGAGCGCGGTTTGCTGGTGATGATCGCCGCCGCCATCATGGGCTGTCTTGCCTGCCTGTTCATCAGGGAGACCCATTGCCGCAACATCCATGGGAGCCAAGCATGAAAGCTGTCATTCTTTTCGGCCACGGGGCCCGCAATCCCGAGTGGGCTGAGCCCTTCCACCGCATCCGTGCCGCCATGCTGGCCCGGGCGCCGGCGGTGCCGGTGGCCCTGGGTTTCCTGGAGTTGATGCAGCCTTCCCTGGAGCAGGCCATCGATGACCTGGTGCGCAACGGCGCCGACGACATCGCCATCGTTCCCATCTTCATGGCGGCGGGCAGCCATGTGAAGAAGGACCTGCCGCGCATGGCCGCCGATGCCATGGCGCGCCATGCCGGGGTGCGCATCGGCATTGCCGCGCCGGTGGGGGAGGCGGCCAGCGTGATCGAAGCCATGGCGGTTTACGCCCTGCAACCGCCCCTGGAATACGGCGACTGAAGGACGGGAATCCCGTCCCGCATCAGGAGGCCGACAGCCTCTCCAGTTTTTCTTCGGCGGCGGCTATTTGGGCATCGACCTGCGCCGCCAGTTCCGCCAGCAGATCCCGCTGCTGTTTCTGCGCCAGTAGCTCGGCCTGGAACAGTTCGTAAAGGCGGGAGGCGTAGAGCGCATCCAGTTCCCGCTGGATTTCAGCGAAACGGGCACGCAGTTTTTCCAGTTGTTGCAGGAGCAGGCTGTCGTCGGTGCGCAGCAGGGCTTCCGCGGGCTGGCCTTCCCGCCAGAGGCCGAGCACTTCCTGCAAGGTGGCCGCATCGCCGCTGCGGTAGGCGCGATTGGCCTCGGCCATGAGTTTGGTGCGCCAGGCGCGGTCGGCTTCATCCCGGGCCCGGTCCGGGTGGATTTTCTGGGCCACTTGGCGAAACAGCTTTTTCACATCGGCGCTGGGCGTGAAGCGGACGGCGGCTTCCTCCGCGGCTTCGCGGTAGCGGCGTTCCTCCTGGCGCGACTGCTCCGCCCGGGCCTGGGCTTCTTCCGCTTCGACTTTGGCTTGGGGATCGTCCGGTGCGCGGGCGGCCATGCGCAGGGCGAGTTCTGCCTGCAGGGCGTCCAGCTCGGTCATGCGCCGGCCCACTACCTCGTGGTAGCGGCGGCTGAATTCGGCGATCTCCCCCCGCGCCGTGGCCAGTTCCAGTTCCAGTTCGGCGATGTCGCGGCTGACGGCTTCCACCTGTCCGCGCAACTGCAATTCCTTGTCGGCAATGGCGATGGCGCCGCGGAAGGCTTCCCGTACCGGCGGCGGATTGAGCACCAGCATCCGCGTATTCGCCAGGAACGGTTCCATCTCGCCGGGCAGGGGTTCGTTCTGGAGCATGACCAACAGGTCTGCGCCGCCCAGGCCCATTGGCAGGGCCCGCACGGTGGGCGCGATGCGCACCGGGAACAGGCCGGCGATCTCCGCCGGCCAGGCATCGGCCCGTTCGGCGGCGCTCCAGGTCAGGGCGGCCTGCCATAGGGCGTTCTTGTCGCTGATGCGGCGTAGCTGGGCATCCCAGACCTCCTGCCAGCCGGGATCGGGGGCGCGGTTGAGGCGGCTTTTGAGCAGGGACAGGCTGGCGCGCAGGGTAATGCGGGCGGTGAAATCGGTGCTCGGCAGCACCAGGCATAGGGGGCGGGCAGCCAGGTCCAGGGCATTGGACAATTCCGGCAGCAGTTGGTCATCCGCCATGACGATCCACATTGATTTGCCCTGGCGCAGCGCGGTTTCCGCCAAGGCGGCCAGCAGCGGCACCGGGTCTTCCGGGGCATTGGCCTCGAGGGGCATGCCCCCTGCTGCATGGGCGGCCAACCGGCGCAGCCAAGTGGCGGCTTGTTCGGCGTAAGGGGGGGAAGAAGCGTTGGGCGGCGACGGCATGGGCCGATTGTAGCGATTTGATTTCCATTCAACGGCGGATCCCAGCCGGGATATGCCTGGTAATTGTGACGATATCCTTCCTTGCCCTTGGCGGTGCCTACCGTTAAAGTGCGGCCTTCAATTTCGCTTCAGGAGTCGTCCAGTGTTCTCCATCATTCAGGCTGCCGGTTGGCCCATCTGGTTTCTGCTGCTGGCTTCGGTGATCGCCGTGGCATTGATTATCGAACGAGGCACCGCCCTGCGTCGTAATAAGGTCGTGCCCCAGGGCCTGTTGCAAGGCGTGGTGGCCGACGTGCGCAAAGGCCCCGTCAAGGAGGAAGGCCTGCGCCGCCTGGAGGCCCATTCGCCCCTGGGCCTGGTGTTCGCCGCCGGGCTGCGCAATCTGAGCAGCAGCCGCGACGTGATGAAGGAAGCCGTGGAAGAAGCCGGGCGCGGCGTGGCCCACGATCTGGACGGCCATGTGGGTGGTGTGAATCTGCTGCAACTGCTGGGCACCGTGGCTTCCATCGCCCCGCTAATGGGCCTGTTCGGCACCGTGGTGGGCATGATCGAAATCTTCGGCTCCGCAACGGGCGCGGGCAACAATCCCCAGGCCCTGGCCCACGGCATTTCCGTGGCCCTCTACAACACCGGGTTCGGCCTGTTGATCGCCATTCCCAGCATGATCTTCTATCGTCACTTCCGCTCCCTGGTGGACAGCTTCATCGTTGATATGGAACAGCAGGCGGTCAAGTTGGTGGAATTGCTCCACGACGAACGCAAATAAGGACAGGTCATGAACTTCCAGCGCGGCAAGATGCGTGAAGAACCGGAGATCAACCTGATCCCCATGATCGACGTGTTGTTGGTGATCCTGATCTTCCTCATGATCACCACCACTTATTCCAAGTTCTCCGGCATGGAAATCAACCTGCCCACGGCGGACGCCCCGGCCACCAAGGAGCAGCCCACCGAGATCAACGTGGCGGTCACCGCCGCCGGCGATGTGCTGGTAAACAAGACCCCTGTGGGCGCCCGGCAGGTGGAAGCCATCGCCACCGCCCTCAAGCGCGCCGCCGGTGCCCCGGTGGAAGGCAAGGAGCCGGTGGTCATCATCAGCGCCGACGCCAAGGCAACCCACCAGAGCGTGATCGACGTGATGCAGGCAGCCCAGCAGGCCAGCCTGTCCCATATCTCCTTTGCCACCCAGCAGAACAAGCAATAACGGGCGAGGCCTGATGGCCGCGTGGCGATCCCGCGGCCCCCTCACCTGGTTGTTGCTGCTCCCCGCGCTGTTTTTCTTCCTGCTCTCCGCCGTGCGGCGGCGAGCCTACGCCCTCGGCTTGTTTCCCGTCGTCCGCTTGCCGGTACCAGTGGTGGTGGTAGGCAACATCACCGTCGGCGGGGCGGGTAAG
>RXJP01000058.1:0-5687 GCA_003963315.1 Rhodocyclaceae bacterium
AACCCTCAATACCGTCCAAGCCGAAGCCGAGTACGAAAAGAACCTGCTGCGGCCCCAAACCAAAAGGGTGGAACTGTTTTGACCGCCATCGCGCCCGTCCTGGTCTTCGGCTGGGGCAACCCCAGCCGGGGCGACGATGCCCTCGGCCCCTTGTTCGTGGAGGCTATCGAAGCCCTGGCCCTACCCGGCGTGGAATGCCTCACCGACTTCCAGCTCCAGGTGGAACATGCCCTCGACCTGGCAGGCCGCCGCCGCGTGCTGTTCGTG
Organism: Rhodocyclaceae bacterium; assembly: GCA_003963315.1. Lineage (GTDB taxonomy): Bacteria > Pseudomonadota > Gammaproteobacteria > Burkholderiales > Rhodocyclaceae > AWTP1-18. The sequence continues at coordinate 268 of RXJP01000058.1, forward strand.
GACGCCAGCGTGGACGCCGCCGCCCCCTACACCGTTGAAGCCCTCACCCCCGCCCGGGACGCCACCTTCTCCAGCCACGCCATGAGCCCCCGGGCCGTGCTGCAAGCCTGGGCCGACCTGGGCAATCCGCTACCGGAGGAAGTGAAGCTGCTGGCGATACGGGGGGAATCGTTTGAATTGGGGGATGGGCTGACGCCTGGGGCGAAGGAACATCTTCAGCAGGCGATTGGGTTTGTTGAAAAGTGGTTGCGGGCAGTTGCTTTGGGTTGAACTGGGGCTGGTGACGACCCAAACCTGACCTTCGCCCCATCCCGGAAGCGGACATTGAACGTCAGGTAGGCAACGCTAAGACCAATACCAGGCGCTCTTCGCGACACCAAAGCTCCTCAAGCGACTCAGTACCTCCGACGAACGCATGCCGTGCTCGGCTGCAAAGGCATTGGCAAATTGCTGAGGTGTCATTCCTGCCCCGCTTGCGCGGCCAGCCTCTGCAAACAAATCCGCATCACCGCTCCTGACCCCATTCGGTGGCGGGATATAGACTCGTTGGTCTTCGGGTGGATAAATTGGCACTCGATATGAGCTCACTGGATATGGGCTCACTGGGATGGCGGTCGCCTGCGGTTTGGGAGTATTGGCCTCTTTACAACATGGCGGCTGATGCGCCGGGGGCCAGCGCAAAATGATGATCGGATCCGGGGCCGTACCGTACGCGAATTTCAGATAGCTCCGAATGACGCTCTCGGCGGAGAGCTCTAGCCAGGATCCAGGCAAGTCCTTTGCTTTTGCCTCTGTCACTCCATGAACGTATTTGATTTCGAACCCCATCAACAGCTCTCCATCTGCTTTGATGATGGCTACATCGAATCGCCGTCCCGTTAGCGTATTGAATTCCAACTCAACGGAGGCATTCGTCGCTCTTGGGACTGGAATCTCAAATCGGCGGCCGTGCGTAGAACAGGTTCCGCGCAGGACCGGTGCGATTTCGGTTGATTGTGACAGCCATTTGTCCAGCCAAGCCATCAACATGTGCTTCGCTTTTGAATGGATGACACTCTCGCCGGATCCATTGAAAGTCGGGCTGAGGGCGCAATACTGGGCAGGGGACTGATGATAGAAATGGGTGCGCCACTCCTTGGGAATGCGGATGCCGAGACGCCCGTTGCATTCAGGGCATTTGAAGCTACCGCCGGGGAACGCCTCCTCCGGATAGACGCGAACGCCATTAGTGCCCAAGGCGTAAGGTACCAACAGGTCTTTCACAAAATCACCTTGTACCCATTTCTCATTCGCGTCTCCGTAATTGACCTGCTCTTTTTAAGCGTAGCAGCGTTTTGGATAGGTCAAATTGCAACTTTACATTACCCACATAGCACCGCCATCACAAGATGGAACGGCTGCTTTCTAGTGAAAACGCAGAGGTCCGCTGATGGCCGATCTGCGACATAGCCTCCACTACTCGCCTCCCTGCATCAACCCCACAATCTGCTCCGGCGTAATCCCCAGGGTCGTCAGCACGAAGGGTTCCCCCGCTTCCCAATCGGGACACAGGCCGCCGCCGGCGCGCAGGATGGCGATCTGGTCCACCAGCAGGCCGAAGGCCACCAGTTTGCGGTTGGCGGGTTCGATCTCGCGGCGGCCGGCGGCAACCTTTTCGTAGTCGTGGTGGAAGAAGATGGCCTTGCAGAAAGGCTCCGGCAGCAGCCAGCCACGGGATAGGGCGTAGCCCACCCGGGCGTGGCTGTAGCCGTAGCTCATGCCTTCCTCGGCCACCAGGCCGGCGGAGCGCACATGGTCGTAACGTTCCAGCATCTGCTCATAGTCGGGAAACTTGCCAATCATCACCGGCATGCCGCAATCACGGAACAGGGCGTAGGTGTGGGCCTCGTCCGGGTCGATGCCGGGGATGCGGCGGGCGACGGTGAGGGCCGTGGCGGCGATGGCCTCTGTCCTTTCCCAGAAGCGTTGCATGACACGGCTGGCGCCGGCGGGAAAGGTCTGGCGCAGGATCAGCCCGGTCACCAGGTTGGCCCCGGCGCGCAGGCCGATGACGGAGAGGGCCTGGTGGGCGTTGGTGGCCTTGGTGCGTAGCCCGTAAAAGGGCGAATTCACTAATTTCAATAAGGCCGCCGAAAGGGCGATCTCGCCGCTGATGAGGGCGGCCAGCTTGCGGGTGTCCGGCTCCGGCTGGTGCATTTCCTCGGAGAAGCGGCTGAGGATGGCCGGGCAGGCGGGAATGCCGATTTCACGGGCGATGCGGTCGATATCGCCGTCTTGCGGGGTGGGGTCCTGGCCTGCGTCGCTCAAGATGAACCTCGGGTCTGGTGGTGGGTGGGCGTCATGACGAATGACGGGGCCACTGTAGCAGAAGCCCGGCGTCTAGCCATGGGCAAACAAGTTTTCCTTTTCCCCTAAGCCCTGCCGCACACTCAAGGCAGACCAACACATGCAGCACGTCGTCGAAGGGGGAGGTCAGTCGCTGAATTCCTGTGTTTCGACTTCGCAGCGCGTTGCGCCGCTACGCTCAACACGAACGGTTGAGGGTGATTTTCAACAGCCGCCAACGACTCACGTTGGAGATCACAAAAACACATCGGCTTGGCACCTCCATTGCTATACCTGCTTCAGGCGCTTTCCTTGCGCCCCTTTTGTCGCGTTTCCAACATTCGCCCCGGCCCTGCCGCCCCGGGGTGGCAAGGAGGGAAGATGGCTGCCATCGGGATTTTTTTCGGGACGGACACGGGCCGCACCCGCAAGATCGCCAAACTGATCGCCCGCAAGCTGGGGGATGCCGCCGCCGATCCGGTGAATGTGGCCAAGGCCCAGCCGGAGGATCTGCTCCAGTACGACGCCCTGATCCTGGGCACCCCCACCTACGGCGAGGGCGCCCTGCCCGGCCTGGATTTCGGTTGCCAGGGCGAGAGCTGGCACGAGTTCCTGCCCAAGCTGGAGGGCCTGGATTTTTCCGGCAAGACGGTGGCCCTGTTCGGCCTGGGGGAGCAGGAAAAATATCCCGATGTGTTCGTGGATGCCATGGGCACCCTCTACGATCAGTTGCTGGCCGGCGGTGCGCGTTTTGTTGGCGAGTGGAGCACCGAGGGTTACAGCTTCAATGCCTCCACGGCGGTGGAGGACGACAAGTTCGTCGGCCTGGCCCTGGACCTGGTGACCCAGAACCATCTCACCGAACAACGGGTGGAGGATTGGCTGGCACTGATCCGGCCGCAACTGCTGCCGGCTTGAGGAGGGCGCCGTTTGAACATCTGGGCGCTCCCCAAGGATAGGGATGTCCGCGCCACCTTGCTCAAGCTGGAGCAGCGGCTGGGCGCAGGGGCTTTTGTCGTCAGCCAGCGCCGCTGCGACCACCCGGGGGCGGTGGTGCTGTGCAAGCCGGACCAGGCGGATGTGGTGGCCTACCTGTACACCTTCGGCCAGGAGCCGGGACGCTACGGCTTGCATCTGGAATACCCGATGTTTCCCGGCCAGCCCGTGGCCCCGCCGGACATCCATGAGGGCATCGTGCTGGATCGGGTGGCGGATTTGCTGCGTATCCACCTGGATGTGGTGTGAGGTATCTGGGGAAAGAACAAAATCGAAACCCCTCCCGGCCTCCCCCCTTCGACTAGGCTCAGGACAGGCTTGTCAGGGGAGGGGCGCGATTGCCAAAAGTACCGCCACACGAACTCCCCCCTGACAAGGGGGGCTGGGGGGGGTTAACAGTTCTCGATAGCAACCGGGCGCTACTTCAAACCTTCTTCACGAACTCCGACTTCAGGCTCATGGCGCCCACGCCGTCGATCTTGCAATCGATGTCGTGGTCGCCTTCCACCAGGCGGATGTTCTTGACCTTGGTACCCACCTTCACCACCAGGGAGGAACCTTTCACCTTCAAGTCCTTGATCACGGTAACGGTGTCGCCGTCTTGCAGCACGTTGCCATTGGCGTCCTTGATGACCCGCTGCTGTTCCGCGCTTTCTGCCACTGCATCCTTCGACCACTCGTGGGCGCACTCGGGGCAGATGTAGGTGTTGCCGTCTTCGTAGGTGAATTCGGAACCGCATTGGGGACAGGGGGGCAAAGTGCTCATGTTGTTTCCTTAAAAAAAACCGTCGTCACCGAAATAGAAACGGACGGTACGTTGAAAATTTGGATGCTCGTTTTTGCGGGAATGGCGCCGAAGGATAACGCCGTTACCGGCTTGCCCAGACGAGAAAAATACTGAACCAGTCCGTTCGCACTGAGCTTGTCGAAGTGCACGCCTTGTGGGGCAAGGGCCGCTTCGTCAGGCTCAGGACAGGCTTCGACAGGCTCAGCCCGAACGGTTGGGTGCTTAATCAGACCGACCCTTAATCAGCGTTTCCCTGGAAATCAGTAATTCCCGGCCGAGGCGAAATTCATGAACTTGGTGTACTCGCCGAGGAAGGTGAGCTTCACCGTGCCGGTGGGGCCGTTACGGTGCTTGCCGATAATGACCTCGGCCACGCCCTTGTCCTGGGTGTCCTTGTTGTAGTACTCGTCGCGGTACATCATGATGATGATGTCGGCATCCTGCTCGATAGCGCCGGATTCTCGCAAGTCGGACATGAGGGGGCGCTTGTCGTTGCGCTCTTCCACTTTCCGCGAAAGCTGCGAGAGGGCCACGATGGGCACTTGCAGTTCCTTGGCCAGGGCCTTGATGGAGCGGGAGATTTCAGAGATTTCCGTGGCGCGGTTTTCGTTGCCCTTGGAGGAGGTCATCAACTGCAAATAGTCGATGACGATCAGCCCCAGCTTGCCGAACTGGCGATGCAGCCGCCGCGCCCGGGCGCGCAGGTCGGTGGCGTTGATGGCGCCGGTTTCGTCGATGTGGATGGGGGCATCATGGAGCTTGCCCAGGGCCACGGTCATCTTGTCCCATTCCTCGTCGCCGAGCTGGCCGGTGCGCAGCTTGTGCTGGTCGAGGCGGCCCACGGAGGAAAGGAAACGCAGGGCCAGTTGGGGCCCCGACATTTCCAGGCTGAAGATGGCCACCGGCAGCTTTTGCTCCACTCCCACGTATTCGGCGATGTTGAGGGCGAAGGCGGTCTTGCCCATGGAAGGCCGGCCGGCCACCACGATCATGTCGCCCGGTTGCAGGCCGGAGGTCATGCGGTCCAGGTCCACATAGCCGGTGGGGGTGCCGGTCACTTCGGAGGGATCGTCCCGGTCGTAGAGCTGCTGGATGCGGTCCACCACCTCGCCCAGCACTTCGGGCATGGCGACGAAACCCTGGCTGCCCTTGTTGCCGGCTTCGGCGATTTCAAAAACCTTTTGCTCGGCTTCGTCCAGCAAGTCCTTCACATCGCGGCCGGCGGGGGTGAGGGCGCTGGCGGCGATCTGGTCGCCCACGGTGACCAGTTTGCGCAGCACCGCCCGCTCGTGGACGATCTCGGCATAACGGC
>RXJP01000058.1:5737-11559 GCA_003963315.1 Rhodocyclaceae bacterium
CGGCGGAAGTGGTGTTGTTGGCGATCTCGCCCAGATAGGCGAGGCCGCCGGTCTGGTCCACCTCGTTGGATTTCTCGATGGATTCGAACACCGTCACCACATCGGCGGGACGGCCGGTTTCCACCAGCTTGCGGATGTGGCCGAAGATGCGGCGGTGGTCGTCGCGATAGAAATCCGACTCCGACACCACATCGCCGATGCGGTCCCAGGCGCTGTTGTCCAGCAGCAGGCCGCCGATCAGGGATTGCTCCGCCTCGATGGAATGGGGCGGCAGCTTCAAGGCCGCCACTTGGGGATCTACGGGAGGGGGGGCATTGAAAGCGCGGGCCTGGGCCATGGGGGTATCTCCTGAAACAGGGGGTGGAGTCTACACGTCACGGTGAGGGCCGTATGTGCATAAGCCTGTGGAAATCCTGTGCGCAGCCTGTGCAAATGCAGGGGATAAGGTGTGGGCGATATGCCGTCATTCCCGCGAAAGCGGGAATCCAGCGGCGTTATCGCGATAACACTGGACGCGAGCCCCGGTTCAGCGATTGCTCAACCAGCGCAGCACACCCTGCCCGGCCGCGTGGCCCGTGGCGAAGCAGGCGGTGAGCAGGTAGCCGCCGGTGGGGGCCTCCCAGTCCAGCATCTCACCGGCGCAGAACACGCCGGGCAGGCCTTTCACCATCAGGCTGCCATCCAGCTCCTCGAAGGCCACACCCCCCGCCGTGCTGATGGCTTCGGCCATGGGCCGCGGCGCGGCGAGGGAGATGGGCAAGGCCTTGATCGCCGCCGCCAGACGGACGGGGTCGGCGAAATCCTCGCGGCTGACGCATTCCCGCAGCAGAGCGGCCTTGACGCCGGTGATGTTGAGGCGGCTTTGCAGATGGCTGGCCATGGAACGGGAACCCCGGGGCCGTGCCACTTCGCCCTGCACCCATTGCAGGGAACGGCCGGGCAGCAGATCCAGAGTGAGCAGGGCATAGCCGCGACGGGCAATGGCCTCCCTCAGATAGGCGGACAAGGCGTAGACCAAACCGCCCTCCAGGCCATTATCGGTAATGACGCATTCGCCTTGGCGTACATGGACGACGCCGGCTTCGTCGGTGCAACTGGCTACCACGGACTTCACCGGCTCACCGGCGCAACGTTCCAGGAGGTGAGGACTCCAGGCCACGTCGAAACCGCAATTGGCGGGGCGCAGCGGCGCCACGGCAATGCCCTTGTCCGCCAGCAAAGAAACCCAAGCGCCATCAGAACCCAAGCGCGGCCAACTGCCGCCCCCCAGCGCCAGCACCGTGGCGGCGGGGCGATGGCGCACTTCGCCTGCAGTGGTGGCGAAACACAGACTGCCGTCGTCGCCCCAACCCAGCCAGCGATGGCGCACATGGAAGCCCACCCCCATCTGGCGCAGACGGTGCAGCCAGGCCCGGAGCAGCGGCGCGGCTTTCATCTCGGTGGGGAAGACGCGGCCTGAGCTGCCGACGAAAGTCTCGATACCCAGGCCTTGTATCCACGCCTGCAAGGCCTCGGGGCCGAATTCGTCGAGCAGGGGCGCGATGGTTGCCGCCCGGTCGCCATAGCGGGCGACGAAGGGTGCGCGGGGTTCCGAGTGGGTGATGTTCATGCCGCCCTTGCCCGCCATGAGGAACTTGCGGCCAACGGAGGGCATGGCGTCGAACACCATCACCGCCAATCCTTGGCGGGCCAACACCTCGGCTGCCATGAGGCCGGCGGGACCGCCGCCGACAATGGCCACATACTGTGCTTTATTCACGATCAATATGCCGGAGGAAAACCTGTTCGTCTTGCCATATAATCAAAACCTGATGCGCAACCAGATGACCATCGACTACCGTCCCCACCTGAAGGAAAGAAAACCGGGCCTTCCTCGTCATTGAGCATATAGTACTAAAGTAGTAAAAAAATAAAAAATAACTCTTGCCCCAACAGAACGATAAAAAGGGCATGCCATGTCTTCAACTCACACCGAGTTCACCCTCAAACGGCAACTGCTGGTCACGCTGCTGACCGTATCCGTTACCCTGATCTCCCTCAGTGCCGTCGTGCTTCTCGGCCAGAGAAACAGCATGCTGGAAGATCGCAAAGCCAAGCTGCGCGATGTCGTCGCGGTAGCGGCGACGACAGTTTCCTATTTCGAATCCCAGGCCCGGGAAGGGAAGCTGCCGGTGGAGGAAGCGCAAAGGCAAGCTTTGGAGGCTGTGAGCCAATTGCGTTATGCCGAGAAGGAATACTTCTTCGTTCAGGATATCGGCAAGGAGGTCATTCTAATGCACCCCTTTGTCAAAGCCCTGGTGGGTCAACCCATGTCTGCGATGAAGGACAAGAACGGCAAGGTTTTTGGCCCCGAGCTCAATGCCGTGGCCCGGGACCAGGGCGAAGGCTATGTGGAATACATGTGGCCCCACGGCGGCAGCGAAGTTCCCGTGGCCAAGATCACCTACGTAAAGAAATTCGCAGCCTGGAACTGGGCCGTGGGCAGCGGCCTGTATATCGACGACCTGGATGCCACTTTCCGTCGTGAGTTATTGAAATCCATCGTCATCACCTTGGTCATCGGCGCTGCGATTCTGCTGCCCATCCTGTTTTTCCATCGCCGCCTGATCCGCCTCCTGGGAGGCGAACCGCGGGATGCCGTCGCCGCCGCCCGACGCATTGCCGATGGCGACCTGTCCCAATCACTGAACGTCGCCGCCGAGGATCAGCATAGCCTGCTCGCCGGCATGAAGGGCCTCCAGGACAAGCTACGGGAGATGTTCTCCGGCCTCAGCCGCGAGGCGGAAGTGCTGAGCGGCCAATCGCATCTGCTAATGACCCTGTCGGACGATTCGTCCCGCCGTTCCGACCACCAAAGCGATGCCGTCCAATCCATTGCCGCTTCGGTGGAAGAAATGACCGTCAGCATCGACCTGATCGCCCAAAACGCCCGAGATGCCCATGGATTCAGCGCCCAGGCCCAGGAGAAGGCCTCTGCCGGCGGCAAAGTGATCCACGAAGCCGGCCTGGAAATGCAGCAGATATCCCAGGCGGTCAATCAGTCCTCGGTCATCATCGAACAGTTGGGCAGGCATTCCAGTGAGATCAGTTCCATCGTCAACACCATCCGGGAAATTGCCGACCAGACCAATCTGCTGGCGCTCAATGCCGCCATCGAAGCCGCCCGGGCCGGAGAACAAGGCCGCGGCTTCGCCGTGGTGGCGGACGAAGTGCGTAAGCTGGCAGAGCGCACTTCGCTCTCCACTTCTGAAATTTCCGGCATGGTGTCGCGTATCCAGGAAGGTACCCAGAACGCCATCAACAGCATGAGCGACGGCGTCGCCATGGCCAGCGGCGGCGTTGCCCTGGCCGACAAGGCGGCAGCGGCGGTGACGGAAATCCGCGACGGCGCGACCCAGGTGACCGACGTGGTCAACGCCATCAGCGACGCCATCCACGAGCAGAGCATCGCCAGCACCCAGATCGCCCAGCATTTGGAGCAGATCGCCCGGATCGCGGAAGCAAGCGCCAACGAGGCCCACAAGGTCAACGCCGCCGCCGCGCAGATGGAAAGCGTTTCCAACAGCGTTCACGCCTCTATTGCGCGATTCCGCCTCTAGCTGCAAACTGGCGTCTTTCCAAAGCACGGCTCCGCCCCGGCGGGGCCGTTTCTTTTACTATCGACGCCCCATGACCGACGCCTTCCTGCACCACGTCAATCTAGCTTCTCCCCTGTTCATCCTGGTCTTCATCGGTTATGCGGTGGCCCGCTTTTCCGGCTGGCCCCACCACGTGGGCGAAGCGCTCAACCGTTTCGTGTTCACCCTGGCCCTGCCCGCCCTGCTGTTCAGCCTGATGAGCGACCTGTCCAAACTGCCGCCGGTGGACAGCCGGCTGCTGGGCGCCTTCTTCGGCGGCTGCTTGATCACCTTCGTCATCGGCCGGCTGGTGGCCTGGAAGCTGTTTGGGCTTGACGGCACCGGCCAGTCCATCTTCGCCCTGGGCGGCATTTTCTCCAACAATGTGTTGCTGGGTATCCCCCTGGCCAAGGCCACCCTGGGCGAAGCAGCCATTCCTTCCGTGGCGTTGGTGCTGGTGTTCAACTCCCTCACCCTGTGGACCCTGGTCACGGTGTCCGTGGAATGGTCGCGCCATGGCAGCTTCTCGGTACACGGCTTCGCTAAAACGGTGAAGAGCGTGCTGACCAACCCCATCGTCGCCGCCATTCTCAGCGGCACCCTGTTCGGCCTCAGCGGCCTGCCCCTGCCAGAAATAATCGCCAAGCCCTTGACCATGACCGCCCAGGCCGCCGCGCCCATGGCCCTCATCGTGCTGGGTCTGGGCCTGGCCGAATACGGCTGGCGCACCGACCTGAAACTCTCCAGCGCCATCTGCGCCATCAAGCTGGTGGTGCAGCCCCTGGTGGTATGGGGCCTGGCCCTACTCATCGGCCTGCCGCCCCTGGAAACCCGAGTCGTGGTGTTGCTGGCCTCCATCGCCACCGGGGCCAACGTTTATCTCATGTCCAAGCAGTTCAAGACCCTGGAAGGCCCGGTGGCGGCGAGTCTGGTGATGTCCACCGCCCTGGCGGCGATCACCACGCCCTTGGCGCTGACGCTGACGGGTTGAGGGCTTCCTGCATCAGCACCGCCACATGCATGGGCTTCCTGCCCGCCCCCTCCTCGATCTGGTGGCGACAGGAAAAGCCATTTGCCAGCAGTGCCGTGTCCTCGCCCGCCGCACGCACCGCGGGCAACAAATCCGCCTCAGCCATCTGCATTGATACATCACAATGCTCCACGTCGAGGCCGAAGCTGCCGGCCATACCGCAGCAACTGGCTTCGATGAATTCGAACTCCAGACCGGGAATCAGGCGCAGCACCTTGCGCAGGGATTTCATGGCGCCCACCGCCTTCTGGTGGCAGTGGCCGTGCACCAGGGCCTTGGGCAGGGTCACGGGCTTCAGTGAGAGCGCCATGTTCTTGCGGTCGTGTTCCCGGGCGATGAATTCCTCGAAGAGATAGACCTGCTTGGCCAGGGCCTGGGCCGCTTCGCCGAGGCCCAGTTTCAAATGCTCGTCGCGCAGGGAAAGAATGCAGGAAGGCTCCAGCCCCACCACCGGGATGCCGCTTTCCAGGGCGGGCCGCAGGGCTTCCAGCATGCGCGCCGCTTCACGCCTCGCCTCGTCCACCAGCCCCAGGGAAAGCCAGGTGCGGCCGCAGCAGAGCGGTCGCTGCGGCTCGGTGTCGTTGGCGGCGGGGGCCAGCACCTGCACGTGATAGCCCGCCGCCGTCAGCACGGCGTGGGCGGCTGCGGCGATCTCCGGTTCGAAATGGCGGGCGAAGGTATCCACGAACAGGATCACCGCCTTGTCGCCCGTCGTACTGGCGGGTGCGGCATAGGCCGATGGCGCCGGCTGCGGCAGGGTGCGGCGGGCCGAGATGCCGAGCCAGCGTTCGCCCCAGGCCTTCAGCAACGGGCTGCCATTGCGCCAGGCCACCAAGCGGGCGAGTACCCCGCGCCAGCGCAACCAGTGCGGCAAATTGGCCATCAACCGGTCCCGTCGCGGCACGCCGCCAGCGGCGTTGCGCTGGGCCTGATATTCGATCTTGATGGCGGCCATGTCCACCCCGTTGGCGCATTCCCGCTTGCACCCCTTGCAGCCCACGCACAAGTCCATGGCTTCGACCAGTTGCGAATGGGTGAAGGGCATATCGCCCAACTCCCCATTCAGGGCAGCCTTGAGGGCCAATACCCGGCCGCCGGGGGATTGCCGCGCATCGTCGGTGATGCGGAAGCTGGGACACATCACGCCCTTGGGTTTGCGCTGGCATAGCTTGTCG